>DATGHU010000005.1 GCA_035307765.1 bacterium
CTCTACCAACCCTCCGTGAAGCTCCTCCGCAAGCAGCGCGTGGGCGCCCGGATCTGCCGCCAGTATGATCGCCCGCAAACGCCCTTCGATCGGCTCCTGGCCTCAGGGGTCGGCGACCCGGCCGCCCTCCGCGCCTTGCAGGGTCTCCGCGCTCGCCTGGATCCCTTTGCCCTGGCGGCCGCCATCGACCGCAAACTCCAGCGGATCTATCGGCTCGCCAATCGTCGGCACACGACCCTGCCGCCCCCTGCCGCCCCCTGCCGTCAGCGCGCGCTTCACCCCACGCCCCCGTCACTGGAACAACGATTGGCTCTTCCCCACCCGCCCGCACCGTCGCAGCCGCGCTAGGGCCCCGGTAAGAATTTAAATGACGCGACGATCCCCCTCCCGGTTAGATTCTTAAATGAGTTGACACGGGCGAGGGACACCCTATACTGAGGCCGTCCATGCACCCGGTGCTCGTGCGACTCGGCCCGTTCCTCCTCCGCTGGTACGGCGCCATGATGGCCCTGGCGATGACCCTCGGCGTCGCGTTGACCGCCCGCTTCGGCGAGCGGTTTGGGATCGCGAGATCCCTGATCGTCGATTCGCTGGCGTTCCCCTTTCTGGCCACGCTCCTGGTCGGGGCGCGCGTCGGATACGTCGTGTCGCATCCGCAGGAGTTCCTGGGCGACCCTCTGGCGATCATTCGCCCCCCGTATGCCGGGTTGGCCTCCCACGGCGCGATTGCGTTCGGGCTCGCCTTCCTCGCGCTTTGGTGCCGTCGCCACCGGGTACCGATCTGGCGGCTCACCGATGCGATGGCGCCGGCGATCCTCGTGGCGATCATCCTCGTGCGGTGGGGGAATCTCATGAACGGGGAGCTGTACGGCGATCCCACGACGCTCCCCTGGGGGATCGTCTTTCCGGGGGTGTCGGGGGGGGCGCGCCACCCGCTCCAGCTCTACGAGATGGCGGGGACCGCGCTCATCCTCGCCTGGATCGTCCGGGCCGGGGGGCGACGTCCGTACGACGGCTGGTTGTTTTGGACGGCAATGATCGCGTCGTCGACCCTGCGGTTTCTCCTCGACCTGCTGCGCAGCGCGGACCGCACCGCGGCGTTTCTGACCTGGGGGCAGATGGCGGCCCTGGTCCTGATCATCTGGGGGATGTGGTTCCTCCGCTCGCACCACGCCGCCGACCGCGCCGGCTAGCCGTGCTGCCACTCGATGCCGAAACCTCCCCGCGGCAGCCGCCAATCGATGTTCCGGTAGGGGCAGCCGAGCACGCAGGATGTGCACTCGACGCAGTTGTCGTGGGACACCACGATCTTTTCGCTGTCCCAGACGTAGACGTTCGCCGGACAGAAGGTCGTGCAGGGTCTCTTCCACCGCGTCCCGCAGGCCTCCAGGCAGACCCGCTGGTCCGTGATGCTGATGTGCGACCGCTTGTCGTGTTTCCACCGCAGCATGTAGAGCTTCTCCTCGATTTTCATCCCATCGCCCTCCACCCTTCGTACGCATCGCGGATCAGGCGCCACCACGGCCGCCGGGCGAGCAGCCGGCGGAGGATGCGGCGCTGCTTCTCACGTTTGCCCATACCGTCCACGGTCAACATCTCGTGGATCGCCTCGCTCAGCAGCTCCGGGTAGATCGCCAGCAGCTCGGCGCGCCGCTCGACCAGGTCGGGCAGGCGCTCGTACTTCCGGAGATCCTGGAGGACGAAGGAGGCCTCCAGCAGCTCCCGGTACTGGGACAGCGTCCGGGCGGACCAGTCCCCGCTCCGCTTCGCCTGGATCGCGGTCTCCCCGGCCATGCGCCCGGCGGCCATCGCCAGGTTGCTCCCCTCGCGGTGGAGGTTATTCACCATCATCGCCGCGTCCCCCACGACCATCACGCCGTCGTCGAAGAGGCGCGGCATCGCCCGGAAGCCGCCTTCCGGGATCGCATGCGCCAGGTACTCGCGGACCGCGCCGCCCCGCAGGAGGGGGGCGACCATCGGATGCCCCTTGAACCCTTCCAGCAGATCCCAGGGGGTGATCCGGGTCTCCATGAACTGGGAGATGAGCGCGCCGATCCCGACGGACAACGACTCGCGGTTCGTGTAGATGAAGCCGTACCCCGCCATCCCGCGGGTCACCGCGCCGTAGACCTCAATCGTCGCGCCGATCCCCGGCTCGAGCGTGAACCGCTCCTCGATCGCTTCTGCCGGCAGCGCGATGATCTCCTTCACCACCAGCGCCATCTCGTTGGGCGCCAGCGGTCGGCTCAGCCCGGCCTTCTGCGCGAGGAACGAGTTCGCCCCGTCGGCGATCACCACGAGGGGGGCGCGCAGGTCCCCGTCCTCGCGGCCGGTGCGGACCCCCACGACCCGACCGCGCTCCCGGATCACATCCTCGACGGTGGTTCCGGGAATCAGCAGGACGCCCGCGGCCTCCGCCTGCTCCGCAAACCAGGCGTCAAAGGGGACCCGCAGGACGGTGAACGCGTTGGGAGGCTCGGTGGAATGGGGAAGGTGTTTGTGGCCCGCGGTCACCGCGCTGTCGGCGGTGGTGAGCCACAGCCGCTCATCGGTGACGACCCGCTCCATCGGCGCGCTCTTCCAAAACTCCGGCACGACGTCGGCCAGCATCCGCCCGTACATCACGCCGCCCATGACGTTCTTCACGCCCGGCCGCTCGCCGCGCTCGAAGAGCACGACGCTGAGGCCGGCGCGCGCCATCGTCAGCGCGGCCGACACGCCGCCGGGGCCCGCCCCTACCACGATCGCATCGAACTCCGGGTCGGAAGCCACGGCCCGAGATTCTACCTGACCGCCCGGGCCGCCTGCTCGACTGCCGCGGTGAACGCCGCGGGGAACACCCCCAGCCAGAGCACGCCCAAGGTGGCGAGCACCAGCGCCGCCCCCACGAACCCGTTGCGCACCACCTGCACCCCAGGCGGCCCTTCACCACTCCACGCGACGTAGGCGACGCGGAGGTAGTAGTACACGGAGACCACGCTCGTGAGGACGCCCACCAGCGCGAGGGCGGTCTGGTGCCCCTCTAGGGCGGCGCGGAACAGATACAGCTTGGCGATGAACCCCGCCGTCGGCGGCAGCCCCGCCAGCGACACCATGAACACGATCAAGGCGGCGGCGGCCCACGGCGCCCGGCCGGCCAGGCCGGCCAGATCCTCCACCCGGTCGGCCTCCTCCCCTCGCCGCTCGAGCAGCAGCAGCACGCCGAACGCTCCCAGGTTCATGCTCGCGTAGACCAGCAGATAGAAGAGCACGCTCGAGACCCCCGCCGCTCCCCCTGCGGCGACCCCGATCAGCAGATAGCCGGCATGCGCGATCCCCGAGTAGGCCAGGAGCCGCTTGAGGTTCGTCTGGAACAGCGCGGCCAGGTTCCCCACCACCAGCGTCACCATCGCCAGCGCCGCCAGGATCGGGGCCCACTGCGCGGTGAGCAGGGGGAGGCCCAAAGGAAACACCCGCAGCAACCCGGCGAACGCCCCGATCTTCGCCACGACCGACATGAACGCCGTGACCGGGAGCGGTGCCCCCTCATAGACGTCGGGCGCCCAGGCGTGGAAGGGGACCAACGCCGCCTCGAACGCCAGCCCGATGGTGACGAGCCCGATCCCAATGCGGAGCAGCGGGGAGGGCGACGCCAGGGCAATCCGGCGGAGGTCGATCGACCCGGCCGCGCCGTAGATCAGCGCGACGCCGTACACGAAGAAGGCGGTGGCGAAGGCGCCGAGGAGGAGATACTTCAACCCGGCTTCCTGCGACCGCTCGCTCCGCCTCGCCATCCCCGCCAGCACGTACAGGGGCAAGCTCAACAGCTCGAGGCCCAAGAACAAGGTGATCAGCGTCGCGCTGCCCGCCATCAACATCGCCCCGACCGTGCTCAGCAAGACAAGCGCGTAGTACTCGCCCGCGGGCAGCCGGACTCGGGTCAGGTAGGCCGGGGAGAGCAGAATGCCGACGCCCGCCGTGGCCAGAGCCGCGAGATCGGCGACCCGGGTCAGGGAATCGCGGATGTACGTGCCGGCAAACGCCGAGCCGTGCGTTCCGCTCCCCAGATCCCAGATCAGCGCCAGCGCGACCGCGACGAGCGCCCACCACGCCGTGCGCGTCGTGGGGACCTCGGGTTCGAGCGTCGCCCCGGTGCTCCACGCGTCCTGGAGCAGCACGAAGAACGCTGCCACCACACACACCAGCTCCGGCGCGATCAGCGCCAGGTCCCCGCCTCTCACCGCGCGCGGCTCCCACTGGCCGCCCCGCGGGCGAGGGGCGCGGCGACCTCCCCCGCCGGGAACCGCTCCAGGAGCGCCTGCACCGTCGCCTCGCTCCGCACCAGGAGCGGATGCGGGTCGAACCCGACCCATAGGATCGCCGCGATCAGCGGCACAAGGAGCGCGACCTCTCCGCGGCGGAGGTCCGGCGTCGACCCAAGGCCGTCCCGCAGCGGCCCGTGGAAGATCCGGCCGACGAAGGCGAGCAGGTACGCCGCCGCGATCACAACCCCGAACGTCGCGATCACCGCGTCGGCCGGCCGCGTCTGAAAGGTCCCCAGGAGAATCAGGAACTCACCGATGAACCCGTTCGTGCCCGGGAGCGCGAGCGACGACAGGACCACGATCATCGTCGCGCCGGCCAGCGCCGGGGTAACCGCCGCCAGGCCGCCGTACTCGGCGGCCTCGGTGCGGCCCGTCCGCCGGATGAGCATCCCGGCGATCAGGAACAGCGCCCCGGTGCTGATGCCGTGGTTGATCATCTGGATGAGGCTCCCCTGCATCGCCGTCTGGTTGAACGCAAAGATTCCCAGCAGGATGAACCCCATGTGGCTCATACTTCCGTAGGCGAGCAGACGGCGCAGATCGCCCTGCGCCCACGCGATCGCGCCGCCGTAGAGGATCCCAATGACGGCGAGCGTCGAGAGGAGGGGGCCGAACGCGCGCGCCGATGCGGGGAACAGCGGCAGGCAGAACCTCAAGAAGCCGTAGGCTCCGGCCTTCGCCATCACCGCCGCCAGCAGCACGGTCACCACCGGCGGGGCCGCCGCGTAGGCGTCGGGCAGCCACGTATGCAGCGGCCAGACCGGCATCTTGATCGCGAAGGCCACGGCGAACGCCAGGAACAGCAGGTCCGCCATCGCCCCGGGGAGCCCCAGCGGATGCGCGAGCAGCGCCGGCAGATCGAAGGTGGGCCGTCCGAGAAGGATCCCGCCCTGGAGGTACACCGCCACGAGCCCGAGCAGCATCAGCACGCTGCCCGCCATCGTGTAGAGGAAAAATTTGATCGCCGCCGGCGCCCGTCCGGGCCCGCCCCACAGCGCGATCAAGAAGTACATCGGAATCAGCATCCCCTCCCAGAACACGTAAAACAGGACGAGATCTTGGGCGAGAAACATCCCCAGCATCCCCCCCTCGAGGAGGAGGATCGTGATCGTCAACGCCTTCGTCCGCCCCTCCACCTGTGTCCCGGCGGCCACGAGCGCCAGAGGGAAGAGCAACGCGGTGAGCGCGACCAGGCTGACCGATAACCCGTCGACGCCAAGGTGATAGGTCAACCCGGCCACCGGGACCCACGGGACCTTCTCCTCGAACTGCAGCGAGGCCACGCCCGGCACGAACCGCCACCACACCAGGGCCGCGATGACAAACACGACCCCGGCGGTGGCGACCCCGATTCGTCGAATCGTGTGTTCGTCTCCCCGGTCCACCGCCGCGACCGCGGCGGCGCCGGCGAGTGGGAGGACGATCAGCCAGCTGAGCGGGCCCATCAACGCCACATCCAGTAGACGAGGATCAGGAGCGCGCCGACCAGCACAAACGCCGCGTAGTGCCGGAGGTATCCCGTCTGGCCGCTCCGGAGCGCCTCCCCGGATCGGCCGATCGTGCGGGCCACCCCGACGACCGCGCCATCGATGACGACCCGATCGCCGACCGAGAGCAGCCGGGCCAGCGAACGGGCGGGGCGGGTCACCGCCGCGGCGTAGAGGGCTTCAATATAAAACTGGTGGCTCAGAAGCTGCGCCAGGGGGAGGATGGTGCCGCGGAGCGCCCGGCGGACGTACGCCAGCCATCCCAGGGCGACGCCGAGGAACGCGACCGCCACGCTGGCGAACACGAGAACCCCCTCCGCCACCCCTGAGCCGCCGGCCCGGAGCGCGAACTCCCCGCCCACGCTCAGGACGGGATGGAGGAAACGCTCCAGCGTCCCGGGCCGGCCGAACGACCAGCCCAGCGCCCCCCCGATCGCCGCAAGCACGGTGAGCACCCACATCGGCCCGCGCATCGACGGGGGCGGGTCGTGGGCCGCGACGCGCGCGCCGTTCGTCGGCGTTCCGAGGAACGTCAGCGCGTACGCGCGGACGGTGTAGACCGCGGTGAGCCCCGCCGCCAACACCCCCACCCCCCACAGCCAGACCCGCGCGTGAAAGGCCTGCGAGAGGATCAGATCCTTGCTGAAGAATCCGCTGAGCGGGGGAATCCCGACGAGGGCCAGACCGCCAACGGCGAACGCCGCAGCCGTCTGGGGCAGCCGGCGGCCCAACCCGCCCATCCGGCGCATGTCGGTCTCCCCCCCCAGCGCATGCATCACGCTGCCCGCGGCAAGGAACAGCAGGGCCTTAAAGAAGGCATGCGAGGTCAGGTGGAAAATCCCGGCCCCGAACGCCCCCACCCCGACCGCGAGAAACATGTACCCGAGCTGGCTGATCGTGGAGTAGGCCAGCACCCGCTTCAGGTCCGGCTCCACGAGGGCCGAGGCCGCGGCGAACACCGCCGTCACCGCTCCCACCGCCGCGATCACATCCATGGCCAGCGGCGCGCGGAGAAACACGGCGTGCAGCCGCACGATCAGGTAGACTCCGGCCGTCACCATCGTCGCGGCGTGGATCAGCGCGCTCACCGGCGTGGGGCCTTCCATCGCGTCCGGAAGCCACACGTGCAGCGGGAGCTGCGCCGACTTGCCGGCCGCCCCCGCGAACAAGAGCAGCGCCAGGGCGGTGGCGGCCCCTCCCCCCAGCGCGAGCCGCCCGGCGGCCTCCCGCGTCATCACCACGAAGTCCGTCGTCCCAAAGATCCCGAACGCCAGAAAGATGCCCAGGAGAAACCCGACGTCGCCGAGGCGGGTCACGAGAAACGCCTTGACGCCGGCCGCCGCGGCCTGGGGGCGGGCATACCAGAAGGCGATCAAGAGGTAGCTGCAGAGTCCGACCCCCTCCCAGCCGATGAACATCACGACCAGATTCCCGGCAAGCACGAGGGTGAGCATCGAAGCCATGAACAGGTTCAGGTAGGCGAAATACCGCGCGAACCCCGGATCCTCGGCCATGTAGCCCACGGAGTAGACGTGGATCAACAGCCCCACGCCGCTGACGACGAGCCCCATCGTCACCGAGAGCTGGTCGACGATCAGGCGCAGCGGGACCTGGACCGGCCCGGTGGCGATCCACGAGTAGAGGTCGACGGCTCGCGGCAGGCTCCCGGGCGCCCCCCCGCCGAGCGGAAACCGCTGGATCCACCACAAGAGCCCGACGGACGCCACGAACGCCGCGGCGACCGTTCCGCAGGCGATGGCGGCGACGGCCGCGCGCCGCAGGCGCGCCCCCCACAGGCCGTTCACCGCCCATCCGGCCAGCGGCAGCGCGGGGATGAGGACCACGAGGAACGGGATCATCCCTGCCGCCGTCCGGTGCGGGCCCTACCCGCGGAGGAGGTGCACGTCATCGATGTCCACCGTCTCACGGGATCGGAAGATGTCGACGATCATCGCCAATCCGATCACGACCTCCACCGCCGCGACCACCAAGATGAAGAACACCACCACCTGGCCGTCCACCGAGCCGTGCAGGCGCGCAAACGTCACCAGGGCCAAGTTGGCCGCGTTGAGCATCAGCTCGATCGACATGAAGACCACCAGCGCGGACCGGCGGACGAGCACCCCCACCATCCCCAAGGTAAACAGGACGGCGCTGAGTGCCAGATGGTACGGGGCGGGGACGATCACCGGCCGCCCTCGCCGCTGCCGGAGGGGGGCGCTCCGGTCGCGGCCGCGGGAAGCCGCTTCCCCAGCGCAACCGCCCCGATCATCCCGATCAGCAGCACCACGGACGCCGCCTCGAACGGGAGGAGAAACCGCGAGAAGAGCGCCCGCCCCACGTCCTGAACCGTGCCGAACTCCTCCCCGGTCGCGGCGGGGGGCCGGCCGGCGCCGGCCACGACGAACAGAAGGACCAGGCCGACCGCCGTGCACAGGGGAATCCCCCAGGCGGTCGGCAGCACGGGGCGGAGCCGAGGCTCCTCTCCGCTGCGCGCGTGGAGGAGCATGATGATGAACACGAAGAGCACGACGATCGCCCCGGCATAGATAATCACCTGCAGCGCGGCGATGAACTGCGCGTCGAGGAGGAGGTACTCGACCGCCAGGCTGCCGAGGACCAGCAGCAGGGACAGCGCGCTGTGGACCGGGCGGCGCGACGCGATCACCCCGACCCCTCCGGCGAGGGCGAGACCGGCCACCACCGCGAAGAGGACCGCCATCTAGATCTCCCGGTTGGGATCCCGTCCCGATTCGCCGGGGACGCGCTCGGTCAGCCGCTCCTTCGTATAGATGAGCGAGTCGCGGGTGTAGCCGGAGAGCTCGTACTCGTGCCCGAGAACGATGGCACCGGTCGGGCACGCCTCCTCGCAGAACCCGCAGAAGATGCACCGCAGCATGTTGATCTGGAAGTCGGCGGCGTACCGCTCCCCCTTGGAGATGGGACGCAGCGGATCGTTCTCTTCCGCCCGCACGTAGATCGACTGACTGGGGCAGGTGATCACGCACAGTTCGCACCCCACGCACCGCTCCATCCCGTCGGCGAAGAGCGTGAGGTAGTGCCGGCCCTTGAACCGTCGCTGGACCGCGGGCTTCTCTTCCGGATAACGGATCGTGATCGGCCGGCGGAAGAGGTACCGGCCCACGATCCCCAGCCCTTTCACCGTCGCCCAGGTCCGGCGGAGGCGTTCCTCGAGCGCGCCCGGCCTCATCCCGCGCCCCCGCGCCAGACCAGCAGGACGGCGGTGATCGCGAGGTTGGCGAGGCCCACCGGGATCAGCACCTTCCACCCCAACGCCATCAGTTGATCGTAGCGCAGCCGGGGGAGCGTGGCCCGGATCCAGATGAAGAGGCAGACCACCGCGAAGACCTTGATCAGGAACCACAGCACGGAGGGGACCCACGGGCCCTGCCACCCGCCGAGGAAGAGGGTCGCGATCAGGGCCCCCATCGTGATCACCCCCACGTACTCGCCGAGATAGAACATCGCGAACGCGAACCCACCGTATTCGGTCTGGTAGCCGGCGGTCAGCTCCTGCTCCGCCTCGGGCAGGTCGAACGGAGCGCGGTTCGTCTCGGCGAGACCCGCCACGAGGAAGAGGAGAAATGCCACCGGCTGCGTCAGGATGTACCAGCCGCGCGTCTGCGCGCGGACGATGTCGACCAGGCTGAGGGAGTTCGCCATCATCACGACGGCCAGCACGGCGAGCCCCAGCGTCAGTTCGTAGGAGATCACCTGGGCGCTGCTGCGCAGCGCGCCGAGCAGTGAGTACTTGCTGTCCGAGGCCCAGCCTCCCAGAATGATCCCGTAGACGCCGACGCTGCTGGCGGCGAGCACCAGCAGTATACCGACGTTGACGTCGGCCACGTACAGCGCGATCTCCCGGCCGAACAGGTGGATCGGCGGCCCGATCGGGATCACGGCATACACGAAGAGGGCCGCCACCACCGTGATGATCGGCGCGAGCGTATACACGAGCCGGTCGGCCTGGGCCGGCACAAAGCTCTCCTTGAAGATCAGCTTGATCCCGTCGGCGAGCGGCTGCAGCAGGCCGAACGGTCCCACGCGGTTTGGGCCGATCCGCAGCTGGAAGCGCGCAAGCAACCGGCGCTCCAGCAGCGTGACGTACGCGAACGCCGTCAGCACCGCGCCCAGGATCACCGCGCTTCGGATCGCATCCACGAGGATCGCCGCGAGCATCTCCCCCGCCGCTCCGTTACCCGGCCGCGTCCGCCGCGACCAGCGCCTGCACGGTCACCCTCACCGGTCCTCGCTCGTCCTCCAGGCGGGTGACCGGCGCCGCATCGAATCCCCGGGGAATATAGACCCCGCCGGGGTGCACCCCCGCCCAAATCCGCGCGGGGAGCCGCAGCGTTCCCCTGAGGGAATGGACCTGGCACGGCGCGCCATCCACGAGACCGAGGCGTGAAGCGTCCTGGGGGTGAACCACCACGAACGGCTCGCCGGCCTGGTGGCGAATCCCGGGGCAGCGGAGCGCCATCGTGCCGCGATCGAAGAGGCGGCTTCCCGTGAGCAGCGCGAAGTCGCCGTCCCCCCCGGGCGGCAGCGGGCCGACCGATGCGGCCGCGGCCTCCACCGGCGGGCGCGGCGGCGCGAGTCGGGCGCCGTCCCTCCACCCGGGGACCAACGAGCCGATCTGCGCGAACACGTCCTCCCACCCCGCGGCGCCCACCTCGGTCCCGAGCCGGGAGGCGATCTGCGAGAAGATCCAGGCATCGGACCGGGCCGTGCCCGGGCCGAGCCTGGCCTGATCCTGCCGCAAGACGCGCCCCTCGATGTTGCAGACCGTCCCGGCCTTCTCGGCAAAGCTCAAGGCCGGCAGCACGACGTCGGCGGAGGCGGCGGTTCGGGTCAGGAACAGTTCGTGCACGACGAGAAACCCCAGCCGCCGGCGGGCCTCGGCCCAGGCGGTCGCGTCGGGGTAGTCCGTCGCCGGGTCAGCACCGGCCGCGCAGAGGACGGCCAGCGCACCGCCCCGGGCGGCCTCGAGCATGCCGCGGACCGTGAGGCCGAGGACGGTCGGGACGGCCCGCCCCCACGCCGCTTCCACCGCCGCCCGCGCCCCGGGGTCCCCCAGCGGCCGGTATCCGGGGAGCATGTCGGGGAGCAGTCCGAGCACCTGAGCCCCCCCGCTGTTCCCGCGGCCGCGCAACACTCCGAAGTCGGCACCCCCGTACGCGGCACGGAGCCCGTCCAGCGCGGTGAGCACCTGCGCGGTGTCCGGCCGCTCCAACGCGGCCCGCCCGACCAGGACCAATCGCCGGCCCGCGCCTTCGAGCGCGGCGGCGGCGGCGCGGATCTGGGCGGCCGGAACCTCCGCCCCCGCCGCGGCGGCCTCGGGCGGCACGCATCCCGCCAGCGCGCCGAGCAGGGCCACCTCGGCCCCCGCCCGATGCACGAGCACGTGGTGCGCCCACCGCCCGATCTCGAGATCCCACGGGGCGACGATGATCAGACGGGCGCCGCGGTCGATCGCCTTCTTGACGCGCAGCCAGATGATCGGATACTCCTCGGTCAGGTCGCACCCCGCGAGGACGATCGCGTCCGCCCGCTCGACATCCCCGATGGGGATATCGAGCCCCCACGGCGTCCTCGCCGCCGGCTGCGGATGCGCGGTCTCCGTGCGGAAGTCGATCGAGTTGGTCCCGACGATCCCCCGAAACAGCCTCAGCAGGAGGTAGTTGTCCTCGTTCGTCGTCCGCGCCCCGCCCATCACGCCGACGCGTTCCGGCGGCGCGGCCCGGAGGGCCTGCGCCACCCGGTCCAGCGCCTCGTCCCACGTCGCTTCGGCGAGCTCGCTCCCGCGGCGGACGAGGGGGACGGTCAGCCGCTCCGGGCTGTTCGCAAACTCGTACCCGAAGAACCCCTTGTCGCACAGCCAGATGTCGTTGATCTCGGGATGCTCGCGCGGCCGCGTCCGGATCAGCGCCCCGCCCCGGACGTCGAGCTGCGTCGTGCAGCCGCAGCCGCAGTGGGGACAGACGCTCCGGACGTGCTCGTTGTCCCACGGCCGGGCCCGGAACCGATAGGTCGCGCTGGTCAGCGCCCCCACCGGGCAGATCTCGATCGTGTTGCCGATGAACTTGCTGCGCACCGGCTCCGTAAACGGCGTGCCGATCTGGCTGTGGTACCCGCGCTCAAACCCCTTCAGCGCATCGTCCCCCGCCAGGATCTCGCCGAACCGGACGCATCGCCAGCAGAGGATGCACCGTTCGCGGTCGAGGACGAGGATCGGCCCCATCGGGATGTGCTTGCGGAACGTCCGCTTTGTCTCGATGAACCGGCTCTGCCCGGGCCCGAACTTGAGCGTGTTGTCCTGGAGCGGACACTCGCCGCCCTTATCGCAGATCGGGCAATCGAGCGGGTGGTTGACCAGGAGGAATTCGAGAATGCCCTGCTGGCCCAGCCGCACCCGCTCGGTTTGGGTGCGGACCACCATATCCTCGCCGGCTTCCTGCGTGCAGGAGGTGACGAGCTTGGCCATTTTCTCGATCTCCACGAAACACATCCGGCAGGCTCCGAGCGGGGGCATCCGATCGTGGTAGCAGAACACGGGGATTTCGACCCCGAGCTGACGGGCCGCCTGCCACACCGTCGTCCCTTTGGGGACGGCCACCGGCCGGCCGTCGATGGTGAGGTGGACCATCGGGATCCTCTCCTCGCTCATCGCTTCGGTTCCCCCGTTCCGATCCGCATCGGGCTTCCCCCCGCCGGGCCGCTCCCGCTCACGCCGGCACGCCGCCCGCGGCCCGGACGTCACACGTCCCGGTCTTGATGTGGTGTTCGAACTCCGGGCGGAAATACTTGAGCGATGCCCTCAGGCTCGGCGGCACGCTCTCGCCCAGCAGGCAGAAGCACGTCCCGGTCATGTTCCGAGCGATTCCGTCCAAGAGGTCGAGATCCTCCATCCGCCCCCGCCCCTCCAGGATCCGGTCGAAGATCTGGGTCAACCAGATCGTCCCCTCGCGGCACGGGGTGCACTTCCCGCACGACTCGTCACGGTAGAACTCCGCGTGCCGCCGCATCACCGTCGGGATGCAGGTCGAGTCATCCATGACGATGATCGCACTCGACCCGAGCATCGACCCGGCCTTGGCCAGCGACTCGAAGTCCGCCGGGGTATCGAGGAGGTCCGGAAGGATGATCGCCGACGACGACCCGCCGGGAAACACCGCCTTCAGCGTCCGGCCCGGCCGCAGCCCGCCGGCGTGGTCGAAGATGATCTCGCGCAGCGATGTGCCGAGCGGCAGCTCCTTCACCCCGGGGTCGACCACGTGGCCCGAGACCGAGTAGAGCACGGGCGGCCCGTACGCGCGGTAGCCCTCCGCACCCAGCGCGATGATGTGCGGGAGGTGGCAGAGCGTCTCCACGTTGTTCAGGACGGTGGGGTGGCTGTACAGCCCCTTCACCGCGGGATAGTACGGGGGTTTGGGGCGGGGAAACCCGCGGTGCCCCTCGAGGCTCTCCAGCAGGGCCGTCTCCTCGCCGCAGATATACGCGCCGGCACCGCGGTGGATCACCACCTCGAGGTCGAATCCGCTCCCCAGGATGTTCTTCCCGAAGTACCCGCGGGCGTAGGCGTCGGCGAGCGCCCGGGTGAGCCGTTCGTAGGCGGTGAAGAATTCTCCGCGCAGGTAGACGAACCCCCGGTGCACCTGGTTTGCCACGCAGGCGATCATGATCCCCTCCAGCAGTTGGTGGGGATCCTCCTCCAGCAGCGTGCGATCTTTGAAGGTTCCCGGTTCGCTCTCGTCGCCGTTCACGACGAGGTAGCGGGTCTCCCCCTCGCGCTTCGGCGTGAGCTTCCACTTGCGAGCGGTGGGGAAGCCGGCCCCCCCTCTGCCGCGAAGCCCGGCGCCCTCCACGATCTCGACGACCTTGTCGGGAGTGAGGTCGCGCAGGACGGTCGTCGCCGCCCGGTAGCCCCCGGTCTGCAGGTAGGCGTCGATCCGCTCGCGGCCGGGTTGACCGAAGTATCGGGTCAGGAGCGGGCGCGCCATCCTACTTCAGCCCGGCGAGGAGATCGTCGATCGTCCCGACGGTGACCCGCGCGTGCCGCTCCGCGTTCACCAGGAGCACGGGCGCCTCTTCGCACGCCGCCAGGCACTGCACCGCTTCCAGCGTCACCCGGCCGTCCGCCGTGGTCTGGCCGGGGCGAATCCCCAGGCGGGCGCACAGGTGGCTCACGACCCCCTCGCAGCCGTTCAGGTAGCAGGACAGGTTCGTGCAGATGCGGATGTGGTACCGTCCGGGAGGCTCGAGATGAAACATCTCGTAGAAGGTGGCGACCGACATCACCTCGGTCAGCGGAAGGCCGAGCGCCTCCCCGACGTCGGCCATCGCCCCCTCGGTGAGGTAGCCGATCTCCTCCTGCGCGGCGTACAGCGCCGGCATCACCGCCGACCGCGTCTGTGGGTAGAGCCGGGTGAGGCGGGCGATCTCCTCGAGGGCGGCCTGAGAAAGCGCCCGAGCCATCAGCGGTCCACGTCCCCGAGGACGATATCGATGCTGGCGATCGCCATCACCACATCGCCCAAGGGACGCCCCTCCACCATCGCGGGGAGCGTCTGCAGGTTGTAGAAGGACGGGGCCCGGACATGGACCCGGGCGGGCCGGTTGCTGCCGTCGCTGACGACGAAATATCCCTTCTCCCCGCGCGCCGATTCGGTGGCCACGTAGGCGTCGCCGGCCGGAGGGTGGATCCCCTCGCTCACCAGCTTGAACTGGTGGATCAGCGCCTCCATGCTCCCGATGAGTTCGCGCCGCGGGGGCAGCGCGATCTTGCGATCATCGGTGATCACCGGCCCCGCCGGGAGCCGCTCCAGGGCCGCGACCGCGATGCGGCGGCTCTGGCGCATCTCTTCCATCCGCACCTTGTACCGGGCATAGGCGTCGCCCTCGTTCCGGGTGGGGACGTCGAAGTCGAACTCGTCGTACCCGCCGTACGGCAGCAGCTTGCGGACGTCGTGCCGGATCCCGGACCCTCGAAGCACCGGCCCGGTCGCACCGAGCGCGATCGCCTCCCGGGACGACAGGACGGCGACGCCCTCGGTCCGCTCCCGCCAGATCAGGTTGTCGTCGAGCAGCGCCTCGTATTCATCGACCCGGCGGGGGATCTCCTCGAGAAACGCTCGCGCCGCCGGGAAGAACTCCTCCGGCAGGTCTTCCGCAACCCCGCCCGGCCGGAAGTACCCCGGCATCATCCGCTGCCCCGAGACCATCTCCGAGAGATCCAGGAACCGCTCCCGGTCCGCAAAGCAGTACAGAAACGCGCTGGTGACGTTCAGGTCGAGCGTGGCCGCTCCAAGGTAGACGAGGTGGCTGGCGATCCGATTGAGCTCGCACATCAGGATCCGGATGTACCGGGCACGGGGCGGCGGGGTGATCCCCAACAGGCGTTCCACCGATTGATAGAACGCCATCTCCTCCAGGTAGCTCGCCACGTACTCGATCCGGTCGACGAGCGTCACGTTCTGGAGGTAGGTGCGCGTCTCCATCTCTTTCTCGATCCCGGTGTGGAGGTACCCGAGAACCGGCGTACACGTCCGGACGACCTCCCCCTCAAGCTCCAAGATGAGCCGCAGCAACCCGTGGGTCCCGGGATGCTGGGGCCCCATGTTGATGGTGAGGGTCTCTCGGGTCAGCTCGCTCATTCGCTCCCCGGGGGCGGGTCGCCCCCCGATCCCGACGGGCTGTGCGGGCGGAAGAACGGGATGATCTCGCTGGGCACCTTGGGGGTGTGCCCTTTAAACTCCACCGCTTCCTCGGTCAACGGAAAATCGCGCCGCAGGGGATGGCCTTCCCAATCGTCCGGCATCAGGATCCGCCGGAGGTCTGGGTGCCCGTCAAACACCACCCCGAACATGTCGTAGACCTCGCGCTCCGGCCATCCCGCGCCCGGGTAGACGCCCACCGCGGTGGAGAGATGCGGCGGTTCCCCCTCCACCTGGACCTTGACCGTGAGCCGATCGGCGCCGCCCCCCTGCCCCAGGAGGTATACGATCTCAAACCGGGGCGACGCCGGCAACCGGTCCCAACAGGTCAGGTCGACGAGACAATCGAGGGCGAGATGCGTCCGGGCCGCCGTGAGGACCTCGAGCAGCACCCCCGGGGTCGCGAGTAGAACGGCGCGCCCCCCCTCATCGCGCGGAGTGGTGAGCCCCCACGGCACATGCGGACGAAGCCGGTCGAGGATCGACTGCTGATCCATGGGCGGGCCGGGGGCTCAGGGAGCCCGCCTGACGGACGATCCGTGAGCAACTTTCTCCTGGAGAAGCTGAAACCCGTGGATCAGCGCTTCGGGTCTGGGCGGGCACCCGGCCACGTACACGTCGACGGGGATGATCTTGTCCACGCCCTGCACGACGGCATAGTTATTGTAGAGCCCCCCCGTGCTGGCGCAGTCCCCCATGGCGATCACCCACTTCGGCTCGAGCATCTGATCGTAGATGTGGCGGACGACCGGGGCCATCTTCTGGCTCACCCGGCCGGCGACGATCATGAGGTCGGATTGGCGCGGGGAAGCCCGGAACAGCTCGGACCCGAACCGGGCAATGTCGAACCGCGATGCGGCGGTGCACATCATCTCGATCGCGCAGCAGGCCAGCCCGAACTGCACGGGCCACATTGAGCTCTTGCGCGCCCAGGCCACCATCCGATCCACGGTCGTCGTGAGCACGTTCCGCTCGACATCGTGCTCGGTGGTGATCACTCCCATTCCAGCGCCTTCCGCTTCAAGAGATAGACGTACCCGCATCCCAAGATGGCGAGGAAGGTGAACATCTCGAGGAGCCCCGACCTCCCCAGGGCACGCACGAGCACCGCCCACGGGTACACGAACACGATCTCGACATCGAAGAGGATGAACAGCATCGCGATGAGGTAGTAGCGGATCGGCACCCGCCCCTGCGCGCTGCCGATCGGCCAGACCCCGGATTCGTAGGGGAGCGACTTCTCCAGCGAGGGGAACCGGCCGCCCGCCAACCGGTGCAGTCCAAGCAGCGTCACCGCCAGCAGCGTCGCGAGGATGAGATGGACGAGTACAGGGACATACGCGGACATCATTACGATTATGATTGCAGACTTGGGAGACCCTGTCAACGACACCGGTGCGGCGCCACCGGCGGGCGCGCGACTCTGGAAGGCCCCGCGCACGCGAGGTATGATGGCGTGTGGAAAGGAGGCGACAACGATGGCAACTTGCTTGAAGTGCGGGAAAGAGTTCAGGTTGGGGAGCGCGGGCTGGATGGCCAGACTGGAAGGACCCGCGGCGGGGATTCTTCCCGAGTCGCGCCTCAAAAAGATCCTCATCTGCCCGGACGATTTCGGCAAACTGGGACCGGTACAAAAGGGATCTTGGCACGAGCACATCGATCCCCCGAAGGGTGGGCCGACGCGCGAGAAGCGCATCGGTCGTCTGGGCGACGCGCAGGTGCCCGACGAGGAGTAACGACCTTTACCCGCACGCTCTGTCGGTCATCGATGCGGTCCCGGGGGGGAGTCGAGGCGCATCGCCGTGCCGTCGGCATGCCCGTCGACCTGCGGATCGCAGGCCGGTGCGCCCGCGGGGGATCCGAAGCATGCCCGGAAGAGGACCTTGTGTGCACCCAGACAGCTCCATCCGGAGGTGAGGGGTATGGCGTTTATCGAGACGATTCCGCCGGAAGAAGCCACCGGCGCGCTTGCGCAAGTCTACGAGGGCGATCTCAAGAGCACAGGCGCGGTGGCCAACCACACCCGGGCGCTCAGCCTCCGGCCGGACGTCACGACGGCATGGCGCGCCCTCAGCATGGCCGTCCGCGCCCACATCGATCCCCGCCGGTATGAACTGATCACCACCGTCGTTGCCGCCCGTTTGCGGTGCAGTTACTGAACGCTCGCTCACGGAGCGGTGCTCCGTGGACAGTTCTTCCAGCAGGGAGAGGTGGAAGCCATCGTTCGGGATTACCGGCACGCCGGGCTGGCCGCCGCGGACGTCGCCATGCTCGCGTTCGCGGAAAAGGTCACGCTGCACGCTTACAGGGTGACGCAAGCGGATGTGGATGAACTGCGGGGCCACGGCTTCGCCGACGCCGAGATCCTCGACATTATCCTGGCGGCTGCGGCCCGGAACTTCTACAGCCGGGTGGTCGATGCGGTGGGCGCCGTGCCCGATCCGGAATACCTCGACCTCGAGGCGGGCCTGCGGCTGGCGCTGGCGGTCGGGCGCCCATTTGGGGAGCCGGCCGTATAGCACAGCGCCGCTCGGCCGCCGGGGGCCGAGACGTGGAAGCGGGGACCTTCGATGGTTGGGGGGGGAGGCGGCTCTACGCCGCCTGCCGGAGCCGGGTCACCACTTTGCCCAGGACATCGAGCGCGTAGGTCACGTCCGCGTCGGTCGTCCCGCGGCCCAGGGTGATCCGGACGGCCCCGGCGACCAGGCGCGGGGGCAGGCCGAGCGCCTGAATCACGTGGGACGGCTCGATGCTGCCGGACGTGCAGGCCGAGCCCGAACTGACCGCCACTCCTTGCAGATCGAGCCCCATCACCAGCGACTGGCTGTCGGCGCCATCGAACGATAGGTTGATGTTGTTGGGGAGGCGCCGGACCGGATCACCGTTCAGATGCGCCCCGGGTAGTGCCATCGCTTCGCCAATGAACCGATCGCGGAGGGCGGTGAGGCGCGCACGCTCCGAGTCCATTTCCTGCGCGGCGACCCGAAGAGCCGTCCCAAACCCGACGATCCCGGGGACGTTTTCGGTCCCGCCCCGCCGCCCGCGCTCATGGCTTCCCCCGTGCTGCGTGGGGAGGAGCGGAGTGCCGCCGCGGACGTAGAGCCCCCCTACTCCCTTCGGCCCGTACCGCTTGTGGGCGGACATCGAGAGGAGATCGACGTGAAGGGCGCCGACATCGATCGGGGCGGCGCCCACCAACTGGGTCGCGTCCGAGTGATACGGGATGCCCCGGTCGCGGCAGATCGCGCCGATCTCCGCCACCGGCTGGAAGGTCCCGATCTCGTTGTTGGCCGCCATCACCGAGACGAGCACGGTGTCCGGGCGGAGACTCCGGCGCACCTCTTCGGGATCGACAATGCCCCGCCCGTCCACGGGGACATAGGTGATCGCATACCCCCGGTGCTCGAGAAAGCGGCAGGCCTCCAGGACCGCGTGGTGCTCGATCGCGGTCGTCACAATGTGCCGGCCGCGGCCCTCCGTGGCGAGCGCCACGCCGAGGACGGCCAGGTTGTCGGACTCGGTGGCGCCGCTCGTCAGGACGATCTCGCTCGCGCGCCCGCCGATGGTCTCCGCCACCTGCGCCCGCGCGTGATCCACCGCGCCCCTCGCCTCTTGCCCGAACGCGTGCATGCTGCTGGCGTTGCCCGCCCGTTCGACGAAGAACGGCAGCATCGCCTGGAGGACGCGCGGGTCGACCGGAGTGGTCGCCGCGTGGTCCAGGTAGACCTTCACCGCACCCGCCTCACCGCATCCGTCGAGCGGGCGAACTTCGGGCGTCGGCGGCGCCGCCCAGCGGCCGGCGCCGGGAGTGGGGCTTCGGCCGGGCGATCACCCAGTCGCGGTCGATCGAAGCGGCAGCGCTCTGTTCGAGGAACTGCTTAACCTCGGGGAGCGGCAGACGCTTGGCTTTGAGCAAGTACGTCGCCCGCTGGAGGTGCTCGACATCCTGCCAGGAATACAGCGGGCCCGCGCGGGGCGCGCGCGCGCGCCGCGACCGGGTTGCGGGCGGGATGCCGTGCGTCCGGAGGCGCCGAAGCGTCCTCGGGGTCAACCCGGTTAACCCCGCGACGATTTGAGGGGAGAGAAACGGAAACGTAAGATCCTGCATGCCGGGGACCTCCAGGGAAGAGTGCGGACGCATCAAATTATAGCATCCGGGAGCGCCCCGAGGGAACCTCGCGCCCCCCGTCTCTCGGTGGGTGGCTGACGTCGCTTCTCACCGGGTCGGGCGGCGCTGAAGGGGAGTCGGCCGTGGATGTAGAGGAGGGTCAGGTCGAGGGGTTGGGCTCGCCGGACCTTCGAGACCACGCCCTCGGCGCCCCTCCCGCGTCTCGAACCACGGCCGGTCGCGACGGGCCGGGATTGGAGTGGGCCGTACCGACGTGACTGGCACGCGAGTCCTGGTGACCGGCGCAACCGGCATGATCGGGGCCGCCATCGTCCGCGCCCTGCGGGCCCGGGGGCGATCCGTTCGCGTCCTTGCCCGGGCTCCCGATCGAGCCCGCGCCCTCTTCGGGTCCACGGTGGAGATCGCTGCGGGGGACCTCGGCGAACCCGAGAGCCTCGAGCGGGCATGCGACGGCATCGGGGAGATCCATCACGCTGCGGCCCTGCTCGGCCTGCAGTCTCCGGACGACAAAATCCTGGAGACGAACGTAGGGGGCACCCGGCGGCTGCTGGCGGCGGCCCGAAGCCGCGGGGTGAGGCGAATCGCATTCACGAGCTCGGTCGCCGTCTACGGGGACCGTTCCGGGTACGACATCCCCGAAGACGCGCCTCCGTACCCCGGAGGCGCCTACGGGATCTCGAAGGTCCGAGCGGAAGAGCTGCTGCGGGAGGCGGAGCCGTCGGTCGACTGCGTGATGGTGCGCCCGTGCATCGTGTACGGGGCGGGCGATCGGTACTTCCTCCCGCAGCTCAGGCGCATCGCGGCGCTGCCCCTCCTCCCCCTCCCCGATGGCGGGCGTCACGTGCTGGACCTCGTCCACGCGGAAGACGTCGCAGCCGCGCACCTCATCGTCATGGAGCGCGGCCGGCCCGGCGACGCCTACAACGTGACCGACGGTGCCTCCTACCCGGTGAGGCAGGTGATTCGCTGGATCGCCGGCGCCCTGGGGCGATCGCCGCACCTGCTGCCCCTCCCGCGATGGGTGGCCTCAGCGCTGGTCCGCCCGGCCCGGATCGCCGGGCGGCTCGGGAGGATCCCGGCGCTCGCCGGCCTCTCGCGGCATGACGTCGGGGTCTTCTACACGGACCGCCACTTCGACATCAGCAAGATCCGCTCGCTCGGGTACGCACCGCATCATCAGGCCGGCGAGGGAGTGCGGGCGGTCCTCCTCGGTTCCCCGTAATCGCATTGCGCCGCCGGTTCGTCATCGGGCGCGCGGCGCCGGTCCGCCCCGCCGCACTCGATCACGGCTTCGACGCGACGAGGGTCAGCCAGTGATGGCGGAAGCGCCACTCCCCGCCGACGAGGGCGGGCTGCATGCCGGCCCGATCGCCCTCCGCGGACCGGCGCAGCATCTCCTTGAGCCGTGGGACGACCTCGTCCGGGGTTGCGGCCAGCCGGCACCACTCGCCGAGTTCGCGAACCTGCACGCCGGACGCCCGTCCGGTGATCGTCAGGCCGCACGCGGTCACGAGCGCTTCGAGGCCGGCCGGGCTGCGCACCTCGACGTGCGACGGATCGCGGAGGCGTTCGATCTCGTTCTGCCGGGCCCGCGCCGCGTCGTCCGCGGAACCGACCAGGTCGCCCACCGCGATCCTCCCCGCCCCCCGGCAGACCCGCACCATTTCGTCAAGAACTCGCCGGGGATCCGCAAAGTGGTGGATGGCCATCGTGGTCGAGACGATCGTGAACGCCCGATCGCGAAACGGCAACCGCTCGCCCTCTCCGCGGACGACCTGCAGGGCCGCGGGGGGGCGCGCGCCGGGCTCCCGCCGGACGATCCCGAGCATCTTCATCGTCAGGTCGAGTCCCACGGCCATCCGGACGTGCGGGACGAAGGCCCGCAGCAGCCGGCCCGGCCCGCAGGCCACGTCCAGGAGGAGGTCGGCGGAAGTCGGCGCCGTCAGGCGAAGCAGGGTGTCGATCTCCGACAACCTCCCGATCACCCCGCTGGCGGCAAACACCTCGGCGGTACGGCTGAACCGCTCCTCGTTCAGGCGCCGGATCCGCGGATCCATCACAGCGGCACCATCGTCCTGACACGGCCGGCGAAAGTGGCCACCTCCGTGTACCCGGCCTCCCTCGCCGCGGCCGCGGCCCGGTCGAAATCCCTGCCCACGTCCTCGGGCAGGTGGGCATCTGAGTTGATCAGCGTGGGGACCCCCGCCCGACGGCAGGCGCGCAGGAACGCCGGCGCCGGGTAGATCTCCCCCACCGGTTTGCGCCACCCCGCGGTGTTGATCTCGGCACAGACCCCGGCGCGGGCAAACGCCAGCGCGGCGGCCTCATAGAGTTCCGAGATGTCCACCTTCGGCCGGTAGCCGAACACCTTGATCACGTCCGCGTGCCCAATGACGTCGAAGCAACCGGTCTCGGCCGCCCGCGCGATGATGCGAAAGTACTGCCGATAGGCGTCGTGGACGTCCCGGCGCTCCCACTCGCCGACCAGGTCCGGATTGTCGAACCCCCACCACTCGCCGCCCCGATCCTGCGGGGGCAGCCAGTGCACGGAGCCGATCGTGTAATCCCACGGGTAGGCGCGGATCGCGCGCTCGAGCGCGGCCTCGAACCCCGGAATGTAGTCCCACTCCAGCGCCACCCGGACCGGCAGCCCGGCGCCGCGCGCCTGCTCGATCAGCCGGAGGTACGTGTCCAGGGACTCGGTGTTGCGCTCGTCCACCCAGGAAAGGGAGGCGGGGTAAATGGCGCGGCACTCGCGGAACCGGTGCGGGTGCTCGCTGAAGCCGATCTCGCGGAGCCCCCGCTCCTGTGCGATCGTTACGAACCGCTCCAGCCACTCCAGGGTCCACGGCCCCCGCTCCAGGTGCATGTGGTAATCGGTGCTCATCGTCTCACCCTTCGCCCGATCCGCGCTATCGCAGCACCGTCCCGCCGTCGACGACGAGCGTATGCCCGGTGATCGACGCGGCGTCGTCCGAGACGAGAAACACCACGGCGTTGGCGATCGCCTCGGGCGCCCCGACGCGCTTGAGCAACGACACCGCGCCCAGCCGTACGCGGACGTCGGCGTTCCACCCCGGCCGGGATTCGACGATCCCCGGGGCGACGGCGTTCACCCGGATGTGGGGCGCGAGCTCCAGGGCCAGGCGCCGAGTGAGCATGATCACTCCCGCCTTGCTCGCCGCGTAGGGCGCGGAGGTCTCGTAGCCCGGTCGCGGCGAGAGCCCGCCGCCGCTGGCCAGGTTGACGATGACGCCGGACTGCTGGGCCTGCATGATCCGCGCCGCCGCTTGGGTGCAGAGAAACGTCCCTTTGAGGTTGACGCCGACCACCCGGTCCCAGTCCGCCTCGGTCACCTCGAGCAGGGGGGCGCGGCTAAACACCCCGGCGTTGTTCACGAGAATGTCCACCCGGCCGAACGCCCCGTGGACCTCGCCGATCATGCGGCGCACCTCCGCGGCGTCGGAGACATCGGCCCGAACCCGCAGGGTGCGTGCGCCGAGCCGCGTGGCGTCTTCCGCCGCCGCGGCCGCCCCCTCGGCACTCTCGTGGTAGTGCAGCGCGAGCGCGGCGCCCTCTTGGGCCAGCGCCTTCGCGATCGCCCGGCCGAGCCCCCGGCCGGCGCCGGTGACGAGGGCAACCTTCCCGGTGAAACGGCGCACGGCCCGGTCCAGCCCTAGCCGGAGACGCGGGCGATCCGGAGGCGCCGGGCGAACGTCGCCCCGTCCGGATGGGTGTTCGTGAGCAGTTCCTGGGCGACGGGTTCGACGTCATAGGACACGCGGACGATTTCAGCGCGCCACCGCCCCCCGCTCAGCTCACAGATCGCAAACGACGGCTGGGGGATCCCGTCGAAGGGGAATCCGACGCTGCCCGTGTTGACGACCAGCCCGCCCGCGACCTCCCGAGCGTAGGGCCGGTGGATGTGCCCGTAGACCAGCGTCCGGGTACGCGCCTGCTCGAACAGGCGCGCGATCTCGTGGGGGGAGGCATCGGGCTCCAGAACATCGCTCAGGCTGGTGGGGGTGGCGTGGACGACCACCAGCGGCGGTTCTCCCGGAGGCTCGACGCGGTGGGAGCTCGGAAGCGCCCGCAGGAACGCCTCGTGACGCGGGAGGAGCCGCTGCCGCGCCCAAGCCACCACGCTGCCCCCACCCTCCTCGATCCCCGCGATCCACACGTCGGTGTTGCCCAGGACGGTCGGGTACCGGCCCTGCATGAGGCGATCCATCGCCTCGCGCGGCCGGGGTCCGCCGAAGGCCAGATCTCCCCCGTTGATCACCTGATCGAACGGGCCCCGGGCCGCCAGCTCGGCCAGCACCGCCTCGAGGGCCCGGAGGTTACCGTGAACGTCCGAGAAGATCGCTACGCGCATCGCCGGCTCCTCGCCGAGCGCGGGGGACCTACCCCCGGCCCGCGCTGTGGGGGATCGAGACGTCGAACACCACCTGGAGAAACTGGGTGATCACCCGGGCGGTGGCCCCCCAGACCAGGTCCGATCCGATCGAATAGAAATAGATCAGCCGGGGGTCGCCCCCTCGATCCCACGTCTCCGTCCGGACGTTCCGGGGATCGAGCAGCACGCGAATGGGCACCTCGAGCACCGCCTGCACCTCGCCCGGGCTCAGCCGAAACGGGTAAGGGTACGGGATGCTGCCGACGAACGGGGCGAGGACGAACCCGGAGACCACGGTCTCCTCCTCCGTCAGGGACCCCAGGATGGTGATGTCCTCAACCCGCACCCCGATTTCCTCGCTGGTCTCCCGGACCGCGGCCGCCTGTGGCGACTCGTCCGGTTCGATCACCCCCCCCGGTAGCGAGATCTGCCCCTTGTGGCGCTCGACCGTATCGGTCCGCTTCGTGAGCAGCAGCGCCGCCTCCCCCCCGCTGTGCACGATGGGGAGCAGCACGGCCGCGCGTCTCAGCCCGGGGGCCAGCGGCCTGGGCGCCCCACCCCGCGCGGCAAGAGCATCGCGGATACGCGTTCGAAGTGCCTCAGGGTCCGTCAGCAGTCCTTGGATTGCCGCCACCCGCCTCTCTCCAAAACGTTGTAATCATATCACAGAAGGCGCACCGCGCCGGACCCGCCGCCGGCATGGGAGGGAGGGTGCCGCGGGCAGCGAATCTGTGATGTCCGAGGTATCGTGGATGTCCAAGGAATCCCCGAACGGCCCGAGAATCGAACCCTTCGCCGCGAGAGATGTTCGACGGGGGATCGGCGATGCCTAACCGCCTCACCGACCCCAGCACGATGCGCGGCCGGGCGGTCGACTCCGTGACGCGCCCCGACGGGCGCGAGATCACGATCTACGCCGTCCGGCCGGTGGTGATGTTGCTGGCGGCGACGCCCGACTCCGATCGGCTCGCCGCCATGGCGGCGCGGCAATGCTACACCGCGGGGAGCGTCCTCGATCTCCCGCAGCCCCTCTCCGCCAAGCAGACCACCCATCTGGTCAATCGAGTCGTATCGGCCGGGCACACCAGCTGCATCGAGCACAACCAATTCGTTTTCGGCATCCGGGGGATCTCGCGGAGCTGCTCCCACCAATTGGTGCGCCATCGGGTGGGGTGGTCCTTCGAACAGCAGAGCCAGCGGTACGTCGACTTCTCCACGCAGGAGGCGGTGGAGGTCGTCATCCCGCCGACGATCCTTCGGATTCCCGAGATGCTGAAGTCGTTTCTCGAGCCGATCAAGGCGGCCGTGCAGGCGTACTTCACGCTGCGGGACGAGCGGGTGCACCAGGAGGACGCCCGCTATCTGTTCAACAACGCGTTCGAGACGAAACTCATCGTCTCGGCGAACGGCCGCGCGCTCCTGCATTTCTTTGAGCTCCGGACGTGCAACCTCGCCCAGTGGGAGATCCGCTGGCTGGCGCACCTGATGCGCGCCGAGCTCCAGGATGTCGCGCCGGAGATCTTCAAGTTCGCCGGACCCACCTGCATGACGCAGAGGATTTGTTGGGAGGGGCCACGTGGGGCCAAGTGCCCCCGGCTGACCTCGACCGGCGCCGAACTGCGGGACCGGACCCCCGCGGCGGTGGGGGAGAGGACAACGCCCGTCTTGTAAGGTATTAAGGGGGGTAGAGTATAATGGACCCGAAGCCCGCGAGAGGAGGCACCGAAGAATGACCTATACCATCACCGAGCCGTGTATCAACGTCAAAGATCGATCGTGTGTGGAAGTCTGCCCGGTCGATTGCATCCATCCGAAGACGGACGAGGATAACGGCGAGGTCATGCTGTACATCCACCCGGACGAGTGCATCGACTGCGGTGCGTGCGAGTCGGTCTGCCCGGTCACGGCGATCTTCGCCGAGGCGGACGTCCCCGACAAGTGGAAGGGGTTCACCGAAATGAATGCGGACTACTTCAAAATGAGCAAGGAAGAGTTCGAGGCCAAGCACGGCCGCGCCCCTTAGGGATCGCGCCGGTTGAATCCTGGAACCCCCGGCGCCGACTAGCCGCCGGGGGTTCCCGCTTTCGCCTTTCCCAACACCGTCTGCGCGACGTCCACCGCCCGCTCGATGTCGGATTGCGTGACGTCGAGGTGGGTGACCGCGCGGATCCGCGTGCGCCCCGTCGCGCCCACCCGCACCCCGCCGGCAAGGAGTCGGGTCGCCGCCTCCTGCGCGGTGATCCCGAGCCCGGCCACATCGAAGAACACGATATTGGTCTCGACGTGCGCGACGTCGATGCCGATCCCCGGAATCTCCGCCAGCCCGCGGGCCAGGATCTTTGCGTTGGTGTGGTCCACGGCGAGCCGTTCGACGTGGTGGTCGAGCGCGTACACCCCGGCCGCGGCGATGATGCCGGCCTGCCGCATGGCGCCGCCGAAGAGGTGCTTGAACCGCCGCGCCTCCTTGATGAAGGCGCGATCCCCAGCCACCAGCGCACCGACGGGACAACCCAACCCTTTCGTCAGACAGAGCATCACCGAGTCGTAACCGCGGGTGTGTTCGGAGGCCGGGACGCCCGAGGCGGCGGCGGCGTTCAAGAGCCGCGCCCCGTCCATGTGCGTATGCAATCCGTGGCGGTGCGCGGTCTCGGCGACGGCCCGCAGCCGGTCGACCGGCCACACCGTCCCCCCGCCGTAGTTGCAGGTTTGCTCGACGCAGACCAGCCGGGTGCGCGCGTAGTGGGGGTTGTCGGCCTTGATCTGCTGCTCGACCTGGTCGGCGGTGAAGACCCCCCGCGCCCCGGCCACCGTGTGCAGCATCACCCCGGAGAGGAGCGCGGGCCCTCCCGCCTCGCTGGTGACGATGTGGGCGTGCTCTTCGAGGATCACCGCATCCCCAGGCTGGGTGTGCACCTTGACGGCGATCTCGTTGGCCATCGTCGCCGAAGGCAGGTAGAGTGCGCCCTCTTTGCCGAGGAGCGCGGCCGCGCGCTCCTGGAGCGCGTTGACGCTGGGATCTTCCTGGCGCTGTTCGTCCCCAACCGGGGCCTGGGCCATGAACGCCCGCATTCCGGCGGAGGGCCGTGTCGCGGTATCGCTGATCAGATCGATGATCGTGCTCACCATGTCCCCCTTTGCGGAATTGTGCCGTCTCACCCAACGGGTCGGGGTTGAGGGACGGTCAGGCTACGCCGGCGCGGACGTCATCGGCACCGCGGGCCACAGCATCGCCAGCAGCGCGGCCACGGCCTCGAGGAACTCCTGGTCCGCGGGCCCGAACGCGTCCAGCGTCCTGCCGTCGATGTCGATCTCCCCGATCACCCGCCCACCGGCGCGGATCGGCACAACGATCTCGGACCGCGTGGAGGCGAAGCAGGCGAGGTACCGGGCGTCCGCGCGCACGTCCGGCACGATCTCCGTCCGGCCGGAGGCGGCGGCGGCCCCGCATACCCCGGTGCCGATCGGAATGCGGGTATGCTCGGTCGCCTCCGGCCCCTTCCAGGGCCCCAGGACCAAATCCCGCCCTTCCACCCAGTAGATGCCCACCCAATCGTAATGCGAGAACCGGTCGCTTAGGTATTCGACCACCCGGGCGGGGGCCTCTCGAGGCGTCTCCGCGATGATCTTCCCGATTTCGCACACAGCGTCGTAGTCCACGGCCTGAAGGACCACGGGCATCCCTCGCACGGCAAATTGCGGTCGCTTTGATGTTTCTGCATGGGTGGCCGCCCCCCCCTCTTCTGCGAACATATGTTCGTTCGATTCTATCGCGACCCGCCCCACCACCGGCCCGAGCAGCGGGTCCCGGGGCGGCACGGGCTCTGATAAAATAATGGGCGAGGGCGACCCGATGACAACCACCCGTCAGGAAATCCTCTCGCTGATCAAACACAAGGGGCCGATGACGGTCCACGAACTCAGCCTCAACCTGCGGATCACCCCGATGGGGGTGCGCCAGCACCTCGCGATCCTGGAGCGCGACGGGTTCGTCCGGTCGAACGGGATCCGCCGGGGCCAGGGCCGTCCCAGCCGCCTCTACGCGATCAGCCCCCAGGGCGACAATCTGTTTCCGCGGACCTACGAGCAGCTCGCCCAGATGCTGCTCGACGACCTGCGCACGGTCAAAGGGGAAACGACGATCGACGAAGTGTTCGAGCACCGGCGAAAGCGGCTCGTCGAGCAGTATCGTGCCAGGATGGCGGGGCGGGAGTTTCGGGACAAGGTCGCGCTCCTGGCCAAGGCGCGGGACGAGGACGGGTATCTGGCCGAACACGCACAGCTCGACCGCGATCGATTCATCCTCATCGAGCACAACTGCCCGATCCGGGCGGTGGCGGAGGCCCACCAGCAAACCTGCCGCTGCGAGATGGCGCTGTTTCAAGAAGTCCTCGGCGCCGACGTGGTCCGCACCGACCACATCCTCGGCGGCGCCCCGCACTGCCGGTACGTCATCACCCGCCCCCCCGACGCCGGCTCGAAACCGTAGCCGCGCGGGGCCACCGCGCAGGATTTCCCGCATCCGGCAGCGGATCATTTTCCCATCCCCACCACCACTGAGGAGGGCAACCAATGGCGACGCTCACCTACTATGGGCATTCCACCTGGGGGCTCGAGACGCGGGGGGTCGCCATCCTGATCGACCCCTTCTTTACGGGCAACCCCCTGACCACGGTCAAGCCCGCGGACCTGCCGGCCAACTTCATCATCCTCACCCACGCCCACGGGGACCACTATGGGGATACGGTGGAGATCGCCAAGCGCACGGGCGCCACGCTGATCTCGAACTTCGAGATCGTCAACTACTGCCAGAAGCAGGGGGTGGCGAACGCGCACCCGCTCCACCTGGGAGGTGGCCACACCTTCCCGTTCGGCCGGGTGAAACTCACCGTCGCGCACCACGGGTCGTCGTTCCCGGACGGGAGCTATGGGGGCAATCCGGCCGGGGTCGTGCTCGAACTCGAGGGAAAGCGCCTCTATAACGCGGGGGACACCGCGCTCTTCTCCGACATGTCGCTGATCGCGCAAGGGGGCCTCGACTTGGCAATCCTGCCGATCGGAGACAATTTCACGATGGGGCCGGAGGATGGGGCGGCCGCGGCGAAGCTGCTGCGCGCCCGCACGGTCATCCCGGAGCACTACAACACCTGGCCGGTGATCGAGCAGGACCCGGAAGCCTTCAAGCGGCGGGTCGAGGACGCGACCGATTCCAAGGTCGTGGTGCTGAAGTCCGGGGAAACGTTCAAGATCGCGTAGGCCCCGGCGTGCCGACCGATGTGACCACCCTCGACGAGATCCAAAGCGCCGGTCGGGTCATCGCCGGCCGCCTCCATCGCACGCCGCTCGTTCGCTCCACCGCCCTGGGGCGGCAGACCGACACCCGGCTGTTCCTGAAGGCGGAGGTGTTCCAGAAGACCGGGTCGTTCAAACCGAGGGGCGTCCTCAACAAACTCGCCACCCTTACCCCCGGCGAGAAACGGCAGGGACTGATCACCATCTCCGCCGGCAACCACGGCCAGGCGGTGGCCTACGCCGCCGCGCTGGAAGGCCTCACCTGCGTCGTCGTCATGCCGGCCTACGCCAGCCCGGCGAAGGTTGCGGCCTGCCGCGGGTACGGGGCGGAGGTGATCGTCGGCGGGGACGTCCATCAGGCGTTCGCCAAGGTCGGTGAGCTGCAGAAAGCGCGCGGGCTGACCCTGGTGCATCCGTACGACGATCGGCACGTGATCGCCGGGCAGGGCACGATGGGGTTGGAGATCCTCGAGGACCTGCCGGAGGCGGAGGTCGTGGTCGTCCCGATCGGCGGCGGGGGGCTCATCTCGGGAATCGCCGCGGCGGTCAAGCTGACCCGCCCGACCATCCGGGTCATCGGCGTGGAGCCGCAGGGCGCGCCGACCCTCCGCCGGGCCCTGGACCACGGCGCTCCGGTCCGACTGGACTCCGTCGACACGATCGCCGACGGGTTGACCGGTCCAATCGCCGGCGAGCTTACGCTTGAGGCGGTTCAGCGGTTCGTCGACGACGTGCTCCTGGTATCGGACGAGGAGATCGCCGCGGCGATGTGGCTGATCCTTGAGCGCACCAAGCTCCTCGCCGAGCCGGCCGGCGCCGCCGCCACTGCCGCGCTCCTCTCCGGCCGGCTGTCCCTCCCCTCCCGGGCTACGGTCGTCGCGGTGCTCAGCGGCGGGAACGTGGACCGCGCCCGATTGAAAGCGCTGCTCTAAGGGGCCTCCCCCGCGGCCGCCGGGACGGGGCGGCGATCACCGAAACGGCAGGACGAGGAACACCAGAAGATCCCATACAACGTGGGAGACCACCAGCGGCGCGATGCGGCCGATGCGAAGGTAGAGGAACCCCCAAAATCCGCCGGCGACCAGCGCCGCCACGATCAGCATTGGGTTTGCGGCGGCGAGGTGAACCCCCCCGTAGATGGCCGTCGCCGCCGCCCACCCCAGCCGGGGCCCAAACCGCGCCACCAGTCCCCACTGCACCACGCCCCGCCAGAAGAGCTCCTCTCCCGGTCCGATCACGAGGAGCAGCAGGACCGCGATCACCCAGGCGGGCGCCTGCGATCGCAGCAGGTAGACGCTGGTGATCTCCTGAGGGGCGAGCGGCAGAACGCGGCCCACAACGGCGCGCCCAAGCGCAAAGATCCCGTAGAGCACCGCCGCCGACGCCGCCCCCGTGGCGAGATCACTGATCCGGATCCCCTCTTCGATGGGAAACGCGCCCCGGATGCGGAGCGCGAGGAGCCCGAGTCCGCCCACCCCGGCGGCCATCAGCGCCCAGAAGTTGCCCGGCCGCCACGCGAAGATCACGATCCAGACGAGCGCAGCCGCCGGGATCGCCCACGCGATCGCCCCGGACGTGTCAGGGCGACGAGCCGTGGCCACGAAGGTGCCTCCGCGTCCGCGCACCGGCAGAGACCGCCGGGTGCGCGGGGTGTCGATCCAGCGACCCGAGAGATGATACAATGGTGTCATGAAGGGCGGGCACGGGAGCGCCACGCAGGATTTTGTGCACTACGCCTTCTACAAGTGCCGGCCGGAGTGGCGGCTGCTGCCGGATGGCCAGAAAGAAGCCGGCGCCGCGGAGTTCCTCGGCGCCGTCGACCGCTTCAGGGACACGATGATGATGGAGACCTACTCCACGCTCGGGCTCAGGACCGATGCCGACTTTCTCATCTGGAAGGTGTGTGAGGAACTCCCGCCGCTGCTCGACATGGCCGACGCCCTCAACCGGACCGGCCTCGGCCGATTCCTCGACCTGCGGCACTCGCTCCTCGCCCTGACCAGGCGATCGGTGTATACGCGGGAGGAACCCCTCGAGGGGTCCTTCAAGGTGGACCCGGGCGAGGGCACCTACTTGTTCGTCTACCCTTTCGTGAAGACCCGCGAGTGGTTCGCGCTGCCCCTCGACACCCGCCGGCGAATGATGGGGGAACACATTCGGATCGGTCACGAGTACCCGGACGTACAGCTGCACACCGCGTACTCCTTCGGCCTTGATGATCAAGAGTTCGTTGTCTCGTTCCTCACGGACCATCCGAAGCGCTTTCAGGAGCTGGTGATGAAGCTGCGGGAGACCGAGGCCAGCCGGTACACGCTGCGGGACACTCCGATCTTCACGTGCGTCAAACGCCCGCTCCCGGAGATCATCCGGTCGCTCGGATAACCGGGGCGCGGCGGAGGGCCGCGGACGGGTCAGCGCTCGTACCAGAGCGTCTGGGGACGGAGGTTCCTGGAGATCCCGAGCTGAGCGGCCATCATCGTCGTCCACGCCAGAAACCCATCGACCATCGTCAGCGCTTCGTCTTCGACCTCGTCGGGATCGAGATCGGACTGCTGGGCGTGCCCCAACAGGTCGCCGATCCCGTTGCAGAAGGTGCCGATGTCTTCGAGGAGTTCCGAGGCGACCCGCCGGGCCGACGTGCCGATCACCGGGGACTGCGCCCGAGAGGAGCGGGAGCGGAGGCGCGCACTTTGTGCGGCGGACCACTCCACAAGATCCTCCAACGCGTAGACCGCCTCGCCGGGACCGCGCTCCATCACCAGCGTGACGAACCCCTGACACCCCCGCCAGACCTGGCGGATAAGGCCGGCCAAGAACCGTTTCTCGTACGTCGTCAATCCTTTGGTCTGCTTCACGTCGATCGCTCCACAGGCACTCCTCGCCTCGTGCCGGTCTGGTTCGACGGGGACGGAACGCCCTCCTCTGGAATGTGAGCGCGATGCGACCGAAATCGACGCTGGCAGACCTGCTCCGCGGCGTGGGCGAGGCCCCCGCCGGTCCGTTCGCCCCCGCAGCGTTTCAGCTGGCCGCCCTGGCCGCGCTGGCGCGCGGAGATGTTCTGGTCTCCGCGCCCACGGGCAGCGGCAAGACCTGGATCGCTGAGCAGGAGATCGCTCGGTTCCTCGCGCGGGGGCGAGAGGCCGCCGACGGCGCGGTGCGCCCGGCCGGACGGATCTGGTACACGGCGCCGCTCAAGGCGCTCTCCAATCAGAAGTTTCGCCGACTCCAGGGGTTGTACGGGGCGGAGGCCGTCGGACTGCTCACGGGCGAACGTCGGGTCAACCCGCGCGCCCCGGTCCTCGTGGCGACCACCGAAATCCTCCGCAATGCCTGCTACGACCCCGCCGGAACCGCCCCGCCCCCCGAGGTGATCGTGCTCGATGAAGCGCATTACCTGGCCGATCTCGAGCGCGGCACGGCCTGGGAAGAGATCCTCCTCCTCGCCCCGCCACAGACGCGCCTGCTCCTCCTCTCCGCGACGATTCCGAATGCGCAGCAGCTCGCGGCATGGCTTGGGGAGGTTCGCGGGCACGTCCCGGAGGTGGTGACACTCGATGCCCGTCCGGTGCCGCTCCAGTTCCTCCTCGCCGACGGCGCCGGCCACCTGCTCCCCCCCGATTCGCACGCCGTGACCTCGCGCGGCCGCCACGGCCGATGGCTGCGGACGGCCGCGGAGGCACTCGATCACCGCCACCTCACCCCGGCGATCCTCTTCTTTCCCAGCCGCCGCGAATGCGACGAGGCGGCGCGTCTGCTGGGCGGTCAGCCGGCGCCGGACGAAGCGCGGCGCGTCCAGCGCCTGCAGCCCTGGCTCGATCAGGTGCCTCAGCTGGCCCAGCACCCGCTGCTTCCCGCACTCCGGCGCGGCGGGGTGGCCCCCCATCATGCTGGCCACCTCACGGGGTGGCGGATGTGCGTTGAAGACCTGCTCGAAGCCGGGCTGATCCGCTTCGTCTGCGCCACCACGACCCTGGCCGCCGGCATGGACGTACCGGCCCGGACGGTGCTGCTGTCCACCCTGTACCGAAACGGGCCGGCGGGGCCGGAATCGCTCACCCCAACGGAGTTCCATCAGATGACCGGACGGGCGGGACGGCGGGGGCGCGACGCTCTGGGTGTCGCGGTGATCGCGGTGGAAACCCCGTCCGAGGCGGACGACGGCCTCGCGCTGGCCGCCGCCGCCCCGGATCCCGTCGCCTCTGCGTTCACCCCTTCCGACGCCCAAGTGCTGAACCTGCTGATGCGAACCACGATGCGGGAGGCCGAAGCGCTGCTGCGGCGGTCGTTTGCCGCCTACGAGCGGCGGCCGCGGATCGAGGAACTGCGTCGGCGCCTCGCGGCGCTCCCCCCCGACCCGCTGACGGACCGACCCTGCGCGGACCGGCTCGCCACGCGCGGACGGTTCGAACACCTGCTGCGGCGGCTGCGCCGGGCGCGCCGCAAGCGATCCGAAGCCGCCCCGGAGGTCGCGGAATTGGCGCGCGCGGTCGTGGCGATGCCCTGCACCGGCTGCCCGGTCGTGGAGCGGTGTCTCGCCACCCGGCGAGATCTGCACACCGTCGAGCGCAGGAGGCGCCGGCTTCAGGACGAGATAGCAGACCTCGAAGATCAGGAAGTTCGACTGTTCCAGCTGCGCGCCGGCGTCCTGCGCGACCTCGGCTACCTCGACGCCGAACGACGCCTCACGGCGCAGGGGCGGGTGGCCGCGCGGATTCGCCACCCGCGGATGCTCGTGCTCGCCGAAGCGGTCCGCATGCGGATCCTCCCGGCCGACCCGGCGGCGCTGGCGGCGGTCACCGGCGCGCTGGGCACCGAGCGTATCGGGCGGCCGCCGCTGAGACGCGGGATGCGCTTCGGGGATCGCCGCGAGCCGCGCCACCGCGGAATGTACGCGCCGCGCGCCGCCGACCTTCGCGGCCCCGACTCCTCCTCGGGAGGTATCCCCCAGCAGGCCCGCCGCGCGATCATCGGCCTGCGGGGGATCATCGCGGCCCTCAATCAACGGCGGCGGGCCGTCGGCCTTCCCGAGGATGCGGTGGAACGAGAGTTTGCGCCGATCGGCGACGGCCCGGCCCCGGCGTTCCAGCGTGCCGCCGCCGTCGGGGCGTGGGCCGCGGGCCGCCCGTGGGAGGAGGTCATCTCCCGGCACGGTCCGTCGGAGGGCGACCTCCAGCGCCTGATCTGGCAGGCCGCGGAGATCCTCGCCCAACTCGAGGACCTCCCCCCCGGCCCGCTCCAGGACGCGGCGCGGGCGGCGCGGCAGAACATGCTGAGACCCCCGATCCTCTGAGCCACCCGGCGGGCAGGGAGCGCCCGGCGGACGAGGAAGTTCCCAGGCAGGCCCGGAAGGCCCACGCTCCCATGGCCATCCCAACCGGCCCGCTCACGGGCCTCACCGTCCTGGATCTCTCCACGATCGTCTCGGGGGGAACCGCCACCTCCATGCTTGCCGACTTGGGGGCGCAGGTCGTCAAGATCGAGCACCCCAAGGGAGGCGATCCCCTGCGGTCGTGGGGGCCGTTTCTCTCCGGTCAGTCCGTCTGGTGGAAGGTCGTCTCCAGGAACAAGAAGTCGATCACGCTGAACCTCGGCGAACCCCGCGGTCAGCAGGTGCTCGCCGATCTCGTGGCCCGCGCCGACGTGCTGGTTGAGAATTTCCGGCCGGGAACGCTGGAACGGTGGGGGCTGGCCCCGGACGTCCTCCTCGGACGGAATCCCCGGTTGGTGGTACTGCGCATCTCGGGGTTCGGGCAGACCGGGCCGTACCGGCACCGTCCCGGGTTCGGCACGGTCGCAGAGGCGATGAGCGGTCTGGTGGCCATCACCGGGTTTGCGGACTCTCCGCCGCTGGTGCCGGCGATTCCCCTGGCCGACGAGGTCGCGGGCCTTACCGGAGCATTCGCGGTGGTGTCGGCGATCCACCACCGCGCCGAATCGGGCCGCGGACAAGTCATCGACGTCAGCCTCTACGAACCCCTCTTCCGGCTGCTCATCCCGCACGTCACCCAGTACGCGGGCCTGGGGGTTCTGGCGGGGCGGGTCGGGAACGAGTTCCCCGACGCCGCGCCGCGCAATCTCTACCGGGCCGGGGACGGAACCTGGATTGCCTTGTCCGCTACCAGCCAGCGAGTCTTCCAGCGGCTGGCAGCCGCGATCGGGCGCGCGGATTTGGTGGACGACCCCAAGTTCCGGGACAACGCGGCGAGGGTCGCACACCGCGTGGAGCTCGACACCATCATCGGCGCCTGGATGGCCGCCCGGACCCAGGAGGCGATCCTCCAGCACCTCGAGGAGTGTGGGGCGGTCGCCGGTCCCGTCTACGACGTGCCGCGGATCCTCGAGGATCCCCACTACGCCGCGCGCGAAGACGTGATCAGGGTCAGCGACCCCGACCTCGGCGATCTGCAGATGGTGGGAATCGTTCCCAAGTTCTCCGAAACCCCCGGGGCGGTGACCCACCCCGGCCCGACGCTGGGGCAGCACAACCGGGAAATCTACGGCGGCTGGCTCGGGCTCGACGACGCCGCGCTTGCCCGCCTCTCCGAGGAAGGAGTGGTGTAGCATGGCCTCCGTCCACGCACCGGCGTCGCACGCGACCAGGGCGCTCGCGGAGTGGGTGGCATCGCCCCACTCGCTCCCCGAACTCACGACAACGATGGCCAAGCGATGCGTCCTCGACTGGCTGGGGGCGGGCTACGCCGGATGCGACACCCCGGCGGGAAGGATCGCCACCCGGCTCGCCGCCGCCCTCGGTGGGCCGGAAGAATCCACGTTGCTCGGCGGTCGCCGCGCGGGCTGCACCGCCGCGGCGATGGCCAACGGCATCACCTCCCACGCCGTCGAGATGGACGACCTGCACCGGCCGTCGGTGATGCACCTCGGCACCGTCACGATCCCGGCGGCGCTCGCGCTGGGGGAGCGCGAACACTGCACCGGCCGGCGGCTCCTCGAGGCGATCGCGTGCGGGTACGAAGTAGGGGCTCGGGTCGCCGAGGCCTGCGGGGTTGCCCACTACCGATTCTGGCACGTCACCGGCACCGCGGGCACCTTTGCCGCCGCCGGTGCGGGGGCGGTCATCCTGGGCCTCTCCCCGCAGCAAACCCGCGATGCCCTGGGGAGCGCCGGGACGATGGCGGCGGGATTGTGGGAGTTTCTTGCGGACGGCACGATGAGCAAGACGCTGCACGCGGGCCGGGCGGCCGAGACCGGAGTCCTCTCCGCGCTGCTCGCGCGCGACGGGTTCACCGGCTCCGGTACCATCCTCGAGGGGGAAAAGGGCATCCTCCGCGCGATGGCCGGGGGCGGGACACCGGCCCGGCTCACGGACGGTCTCGGCGAGGGGTACCGCATCGACGAGAACTCGTTTAAGCTCCACGCGGCCTGCGGGCACATCCACCCGGCGATCGACGCCGCGCTGGAGTTGCGGCGGCGGGGCCTGCGGACGGACGAGATCGCCCGCGTCCACGTCCGGACCTTCCGCGTGGCGATCGAGGTGACGGGCATCCCGAATCCCCAAAACCCCTACCAGGCGAAGTTCAGCCTCCCCTTCTGCGTGGCGCTCGCGTTGGCGCGGGGACGTGTCGGGCTCGGAGAGTTTACGACCGACACCCTCGCCGATCCGGCGCTGCGGGCGCTGGCCGACCGCGTGACGTACGCCGAGGACGGGGGGCGTACGGCCGCGTATCCCGACCGATGGGGGGCGATCGTGGAAGTCCAGGGTAAGCGCGGGGACCGGCACGAGGTGCGGGTCGACACACCGAGGGGAAGCCCGGACAATCCCGCGACCGACGAAGAGTTGCTGGACAAATTCACCGCCCTCTCCGCGTCGAGACTGTCCGCGGAGCGGCGCGCCCGGGTGGCCGAAGCCATCGGCGCCATTGATCAAGCCTCGGACGTCACCGCGATCTCGTGGGGGAGCGATGCGGACGATCGACGCTGAGGCGATCACCCAGTCGGTCCGGAACCTCTGCATCACGGTCAACCACCAGATGGGGGCGGACATGCTGGCCGCCTTGGAGCGCGCGCGGGCGATCGAGGAATCGGAGATCGGCCGTTCGGTTCTCGATCGTCTGCTCGAAAACGCCCGTGTCGCCCGGGAGCAGTGGTTCCCGATCTGTCAGGACACCGGAACCGCCGTGGTGTTCGCCGACGTCGGCCAGGACCTCCACATCACCGGCGGGCCGGTGGAAGAAGCGATCAACGAAGGCGTGCGTCGGGGGTATCGGGACGGGTACCTGCGTGCGTCGATCGTGCGCGGACCCCTCGATCGCGTCAACACCCAAGACAACACGCCGGCGATCGTCTACTACCGGGTCGTCGGGGGAGACCGGCTGACCCTGTCGATGCTCGCGAAGGGCGCCGGGTGCGACAACATGAGCCGGCTGGCGATGCTGACCCCTTCGGAGGGTTACGAGGGCGCGGCTGAGTTCGTCACCCGCTGCGTCTCCGAGGCCGGCCCGAACCCCAGCCCGCCGCTCATCGTTGGGGTGGGGATGGGCGGGACGTTCGAGCGAGCGGCGCTCCTGAGCAAGCGCGCGCTCCTCCGGCCGGTGGGCGACCCCAACCCCGATCGGCGCCTGGCGGAACTGGAAGCGGATCTCCTGCGCCGCATCAACGATCTCGGCATCGGCCCGGCCGGGTTCGGGGGGCGTATCACCGCCCTCGCCGTTCACGTCGACAGCCACCCCACTCACATCGCCAGCCTGCCCGTCGCGGTCAACCTCGACTGCCACTCCCACCGGGCGGGGCACGTCGTCCTATGACGCGGGCGCGCATCCCCCTCCGCGCGCCGTTCGCCCCGGATGAGGGGGAGCGTCTCCGCGCCGGCGATCAGGTGCTGATCTCCGGGGTCATCTACACCGCTCGGGATGCCGCCCACGAGCGTTTGATCCGCCTGCTCGGGGCCGGGGAGCCGCTGCCGGTCGACCTCCGAGGACAGGTGATCTATTACTGCGGCCCGACCCCGGCCCGCCCGGGTCGGCCGATCGGGGCCGCCGGTCCCACCACCGCATCGCGGATGGATAGCTACACCCCCGCCCTGCTCGCCTACGGAATCCGTGGAATGATCGGTAAGGGACGCCGATCCCCGGAGGTACGGGCGGCGATCCGACGATGTCGGGCCGTCTACTTTGGGGCCGTGGAGGGGACGGCGGCGCTCTTGGGAGAACGGATCCGCACCGCCGAGGTGATCGCGTTTCCCGACCTGGGGGCGGAGGCGATCTTCCGGCTCCAGGTCGATGACTTCCCCGTGGTCGTCGTCAATGACGTCGCCGGGGGTGACCTCTACGAAGAGGGACGGGCGACGTACCAGAAGGGCGGGGGCGATCACTAGTTCGATATCCATCGGGCGGAGCAGGGAATCTACGTTCGCATGGGAATAGTCCTGATAAGCTGGCGCCGCGAAGCGACGAAGCGGGCCTCAACGGGAAGCATCCCAGCGCAGCGATATGGGTCGGATACACGGTCGTGGGATGCTCGAGTCCACATAAGGAGGCACCACTCTAACCAGTTACATGAGTGCCGGATTCCGGGCGATCAAGAGTCGCTGCGGCATCTCACGCCGCAAAATCCTCCCAAAAATATCGGCGATGCGCCGATCGAGGAGGATAGTGTCTCTGGCACCCGGCAGCTTGCAGTGAATATCCGGGGCAGCACATCGGGGCAGGGTGCGGCCAATGGCAACCCGGTTGGCGTTACCCGCATTTGGTATGGCAGGCGACAACGGCGGATAGGCCCGAACAACCCCAGCCCGGAATCCGGCTAAGCTCTTCGGCGTGCATGCGTATCCGCCTCAGTGATATCCCGACCACAGTACGAGGCCATGTCTTCGGACTGATTCTGGTTTACGTCCCCCTCGCGGTCTGGGCGTTCCCGCAGAGCCGCCCGGTCGTGGTGACCGGAATCGCCACGATTTTTGCGCTGACGTACCTCGTCAAGCCGATCCCGAACCCCTCGGGCGGGAGCACCTTTCCAAACAACAGCGTCAAGATCGTCGCCGCCCTGGTCTGGATGCCGCAAGAGGTCCTGATCGGAGTAGCCTTAGGCTCCTGTCTCGGCCTCCTCCTGTTTCGCAAGTACACCTGGTGGCTCGCCGTCATGAACGGCGCAACGTGGGGGCTGGCCGCCGGAGCCGCGACCCTGGCGGCCCACCTGGTGATCCCAACTGCACCCACCATTGCCGACCTGGCCGTCGCCGCCCTCATTGCGGTCGTCACGAACCGCGTCGTGAACGAAAGCACGTTCTCGGTCTACCAGTCCCGACGGTTCGGCCATCCGTATCTTCCCACTTGGCTCCACAATATCTTCGATCAATGGCCCAGCCAGATCTTCGCCGCCCCCATGGGGATCGTCCTGGCGACCCTGGCCGTGCGCACGGGGTCGCCTTTGTGGGCGCTCGCCCTGACCGGGGTGTCGGCGATCGCGCTCCCGATCCCACGCCAAGAGCTCGCCTACTACCACAGGGCCCGAGAAATGCTGGGCGAAATCGTGGAGGCCGTGGTGCGGGCCATGGAAGGCATCGATCCGCGCACGCGCGCCCACGGAGACCGCGTCGGCACCTTGGCCGCGGATGTCGGACGGCGGTTGGGGATGCCGGAAGAGTTTCTTCGAGCCGTCCAACTCGCGGCGCGGCTGCACGATGTCGGCATCCTGGCCGGCCCCGCGGGGTCGCCGACACCCGAAGACCGGGCGCCGATCGGCGGTCGGATTCTCGCACGGTTCCCGGATCCGATGGTCGCTCAAATCGTCCGCGGCCACCACGAACGGTGGGACGGCCAGGGGGTGCCCGACCACACACGCGGGAATGCGATCCCTTTGGGCGCCCGCATCGTCGCGGCGGCGGAGATCTACGACTGCGCCGTGGAGGGGCTTCCCCCTTACGAGAACCCGCTGTCGCCGCAGGAGGCGGCGAGCCATCTGCTGTCATTGGCGGGCACGGTCCTCGACCCAAAGATCGTCATCACCCTGCTCCGCGCCGCGGCGGAGCAGAGAACAGAACTCGATGCGGCCGGATGACATCCCCTCCCCCGCACGGAAGGCCGTCGCTGCGGATCGTGTTCGTCACGATCCTCCTCGCCGTAGAGGTTCTCGCAGCCCTCCTCATCGCGATCAAGAACTGGACGAGCGCAGGCGGCACGGCCGTCCTCATCACGGCGCTCACCATTATCGTGCTCGACTTCTTTCCCATCCACCTGGATCCCGCCGGCGAGCTCCGGCTGACAAGCGTCATCACCATCCCCACACTGGTGCTGTTCGGTTGGCCGACGGCCCTGCTCGGAGCGGCGATCGGCTCGATCGCCAGTATCTTCCACCAACCGCGGGGAGACACGCTAATCCGGTGCACCGAGCGGCTGGCGTGCCTCGTCGCCGCTGCGGCCGTCGTCGCGGCGTTTGGGATATCACGGCCGGGCGACGACGTCGGTGCGGTGGTCTACGCCGCCTTGGGGTACACGTTGATCCGCACCCTCGTCATTTCCACGCGCATGCACACGCAGGAGGCGATCGCCTGGTCGAGGGCGTTCCGGTTCCTGATGAACGCGACCTTCTTTCATTTGGGGGTGTTCACCGCCGTCGCGGTCATCACGGTGTGGCTCGTCAACAGCGACCCGTCGGCGGCCAGCCGCCTGCTCGGCCCGATGCTCGCCGCGGGTGTGACGCTGCAACTCTACCTCCCGCGCATCCTCCGCGGCCAGGAGCAGCGCCGGGTGCTCGCCGCCGTCTCGGTCCTGGCCGCCGCCGTCGACGCGAAAGATCCCTACACCGCCGGCCACTCGGCGGACGTCGCCGAGTTGAGCCGCCGCGTCGCCCGCATCTTGAATCTCGACGAACCGGAAGTCCATCGCGCGTACCTCGCCGGACTGCTGCACGACGTCGGCAAGATGGTCGTCCCCTCCGGCGTCTTGCTGAAACCGGGCAAGCTCACCCCTGAGGAATGGGAAGTCATGCGCTCGCACGTCGAGGCCGGTGTGCACATCGTCGAAACGATCGGAGGGCTGGCGGGGGTCGCCCCTATCGTGGCGGCCAGCCACGAGCAGCTTGACGGTCGCGGGTATCCCGCGGGGCTGCAGGGCGACGCGGTCCCTCTCGGCTCACGCATCAACCTGGTGGTCGACGCCTATAACGCGCTGACCACAAATCGACCCTATCGAGCCGCCCGCTCTCCGGAAGCGGCGATTCAGGAACTCCAGAAGCACGCCGGGACGCAGTTCGATCCTCGGGTGATCGCCGCCCTCTGCACCGCCCTGGGGTCCCCGCAGCCCACGGGAGCACCCGGCCCGACAACAAGTCGCGGCACGGGCTGGCTCCGGCCCCTGACGCTCCTCCGCCGTCCCGCCTACGGCCTGCTCTGGGTCGGGCAGTTGGTGAGTTTTCTCGGAGATGAGATCTTCACCATTGCGCTCACGGCCTGGGTGCTGGCGCTGACCCACTCTGCGACCCTCGTGGCGCTGACGTTCATCATGGCCACGATCGGCCAGGGGCTGCTCGGATTCTTCGCCGGGGCGCTGGCGGACCGGATGGACCGCCGCGGGTTGATGATCGTCGCGGACCTGTCCCGGGCCGCGTTCGTCGCGGTCCTCCCCCTGATCATCCTCCACTCGCTTCCCGCCGGATTCGGCCTCCTGATCCTGATCAACGTCGGGACGGTGTTCTTCAGGGCGGCGGTCTACGCGCTGATGCCGTCGGTCGTGCCCACCGACGACCTGCCGACGGGGAACGCGTTGTTCGTCTCGACCGAACGGATCGCGGAGATCGTCGGCGGGCCGTTGGGGGGGGTCCTCGTTGTCGCCCTGGGCTACCAAACGGCGTTCTATATCGACGCCGGGACGTTTCTGTTCAGCGGAGTGTGCGTGGGCCTGATGCCGGTCGCGTGGCGCATCGGGCTGGGCGGCGGGCAGCCAAAGAGGATCTTCACCGAGATCGGCGACGGCCTCCGCTACATCTGGCAGACCCCGCTGCACCGCCTCTTGGCGTTGCTGATCTTCCCCGGGTACCTGACCCTGGCCTTCGCGGCGCTCCGCGCGCCGATGATCATCCAAACGGCGGGGCTGCCGGTCCTCGCCTACGGCATCATCACCGGCGCGGTCGGCGTGGGGAAACTCGTCACCGTCATCGCCCTCACCTTCTCGGGAAAACGGTGGGCCAACGTGCCGTTCACCGTCATCATGTTCTTGCTCACGTCACTGGCGATCGCCTGGTTCGGCTCGGGCTTGGGGTACGAGACCCTGCTTGCGGCGGCGTTCCTGTTCGGCGTCGGCAACATCGCGACCAAGATCGCCAACGAGACGATCTCGATGGGCAATACGCCCTCCGCCATCCTCGGGCGGTTGATGGCCAGCCGCCAGGTCTTCATTGCCGCGACGACGCTGGTCGGGACGTTGGCCTTCGGCCGGCTGGCCGATCTCGCCGGCCCGCCGGACGCCATCGTCCTGCTGGGGGCCGTCTCAGGGGTCGGGACCTTCGCGGTATGGATCCTGGGGGGCCAGCGGGCGGCCCACGACCGTCCGGAGCGGCACGTTCCCGATAGCGCGGCCGAATAGCGGCGGACCTGGACGGGCGATCCCGCGCCGGTTCGGCCCCCACCTACCGGGGGCTCCAGCTACGACACCCGGACCGCGGTGTTCCTCAGGACACCGATCTCTTCGGCTCCGATCTCAATCACATCCCCCTCCTCGCACGCGAACTCATCAGGGGGGACGATCCCCGTCCCCGTGAGGAGCACGGTCATGGGGGGAATGTCATTGGCGCGACGCAGATAGGTGACAAGTTCCGCGATGGGCCGCCGGATCCGGGCGGTGCTGATCTCACCCCGAAACGCGGTCCGGCCCCGCCGCTCGATGCGGCACCACAGGGTCAGCCGCCCGGCCGCCGACGCGTCGGCGAGAAAAATCGTCGGGCCGATGCTGCAGCAGGCGCGGTAGATCTTCGTCTGGGGAAGGTACAACGGGTTCTCCCCCTCGATGTCCCGGGCGCTCATGTCGTTGCCGAGTGTGTACCCCAGTACCTCCCCGCCGCCGCCGAGCACGACTGCGAGTTCCGGCTCCGGGACGGTCCAGCGCGAGTCGGCGCGGATCCCGACCGGGGCGTTCGGCCCGACGCAGCGGGACGCCGTAGCTTTGAAGAAGACCTCGGGCCGTACGGCGTCGTAGATTTTGTCGTAGATCCCCACGGTCGTGGTTTCCGCGAGGCGCGCCTCCCGGCTGCGCTCGTAGGTTACCCCCGCCGCCCAGACCTCGGGTGGGGTTACCGGAAGGAGCAGATGCGGAGCGTCGGGATCGGGAGAGCGATCGAGGTCGCGGTAGGAGTACGACGGTGCCGGCCCCCGCAGATTCCCCACGAAATCGCGGAGGCTCCCGCCGGACGGGGTGCGGCGGGCCAGGTCGACCAGTGCATCGAAGGACTCCAACGCGGGCGCATCTGGAGGGACCAGCTCTCTGATCGTCTCGCCTTCGCACACGCCGAGCCTGGCCCCCTGCCCGGGGATCCAGTACCGGACGATCCGCATGCGCGCTGCTCCTCGGGCGACGGTGTGGGGACGCGGGGCCTAGCGCAACCCCTCAAGCATGGGGGTGAGATCGATTCCCTCCAGCTCTTTCGCCCACATCGGCAGGCGCTTCGCCGGCACCCGCTGCCGGGGGTGACGGTAGATCACCCCTAGGGGCAATTTTCCTCGGCGCTCGAAGTCGCGCAGAAGATCCCAAGCGGCATCCTCGCGGCTCGCATCATGGCTCGCCGGCACCGACTCGCAGTGCGCGCGGAACCAGTCGTAGGTGTTGAACTTGTTATACGTGACGCACGGAGAGAAATCGTTCACCACGGCGAATCCCTTGTGGCGTACCGCCTCGACAAACATCTCGGTGGCATGTTTGGGGTCCCCGGAAAACGACTGGGCGACAAACGACACGCCGCACGTCAGTGCCAGCTTGACCGGATCGATGAACGGGGGGTGCTCCTCTACCGACGTCAGGTACGGCTGGCCGAGCCCGGCGGAAGGAGAGTCCTGCCCTTTGGTCAAGCCGTAGACTCCATTGTCCATGATGACGAGGGTGATGTCTGGATCCCGGCGGCAGGTGTGGACGAAATTCTCCACCCCGATCGCCAGCGTGTCGCCATCACCGGCCAGCGCGAGCACGGTCAGTTCGGGATTTGCCATCTTGGCGCCGAGCGCATAGGCGAGCGCGCCGCCGTGCGTGCCGTAGAACGAGTTCCCGTTCAGGTAGTTTCGGATCTGGCCCGAGCAGCCGATGCCGCCGACGAGGAAGAGTTCCGACGGGGTGAGTTCGAGCGCGGTCAGCGCGGCTTTGATGGAGTTGAGCACCGCATAGTCGCCGCATCCGGGGCACCATTGGATCCGATGCCGTGGGGTGGCGTTCTGCTCCCAGATCGACTTCGTCGCCTCAGCCATCGGTACCCGCCTCGACCATAATGGGCTCTTTGCCTCCCAACCGCACCGCCTTGGCCCCGTTGTGCGCCACCTCGTGAACCGCCCTGACCACCTCGGACGGGTAGAACGGGCGGCCGTTGTACTTGAGCACCCGCCGGACGGGGATGACGCAGTGGGCCTGGATCAACTCGGCCAACTGGCCGGTGTAGTTGTGCTCGCAAACGATCACGCGCTCTGCGGCTTCCAGGATGGGCTTCGCGAGGTGGGTGGGGAACGGCCAGAGGTGGGTGAAGTGCACGACCACGGCCGGCGTCCCCTCGGCCTCGAGGCGCTGCTGCGCCTCCAGCAGCGCGGGCTTGGTCGACCCCCACCCCACGATGGCGAGGCCCCCGGCGGCCGAGCCGTAGACTTGTGGCGGACGCGCGTCGTGTTGAAGGTAGCTGACCATCTTCCGCATCCGCTTGTCCATCATCGCCACGCGTTTTGCGGGTTCGGTGGTGACGAATCCAAACTCGTCGTGCTCGGTGCTGTTGATCTTGCTCACGCCGCCCCGCGTGCCGGGGATCAACCGAGGAGAGACCCCCGACTCGGTGATCCGATAGCGGAAGTATCGCTCCTCTCGCACCTGCGCCTCCGCGGCGACCTGTCGTTTGATGGCCGTCCGCCCCGAGTGGAAGACCGACTCCGGCACCGTCACGCGCCCCTCGCTCAGGTTGAGGTCCGTCATGAAGTACACGGGGCACTGGTAGACCTCAGCGAGCCGCACCGCCTCATGGATCAGCGTGTAGCACTCCTCGATCGTCGACGGCGCCAGCACAATCCGCGGGATCTCGCCGTGGCCGCCGGTCGTCACCAGGTAGAGATCGCCCTGCTCGGCCTTGGTGGGCATCCCGGTGGAGGGGCCGGCCCGCATCGCATCGACGATCACCAAGGGGGTCTCGGTCACGCCCGAGACCCCGAACTCCTCTACCTTCAGCGACAGGCCGGGGCCGCTCGTCCCGATCATGCTCACCGCTCCCACGGCGCTCGCGCCGAGCGCCGCGCGAATCGACTCGCGCTCGTTGGCGCCCTGGAGCGCGCGCCCCCCGTACTGAGGAAGGTACCGTTCCATGAATTCGAGGATCGACGACGCGGGAGTGATCGGATACCCCGCGTAGAACCGGACGCCGGCCTCGATCGCGCCGATGACCAAGGCTTCGTTTCCGGCGATGTAGACCGCCGGGCTGGGGTGTTGAAGCGGCTCCAGGCGGTAGCCAACGTTCGGCCACCGGCGCTCCGACAGAATGGCTTCAACCGCCGCGCGCCCGCGGCGGGCCGCCTCCATGTTGAGATTGACCAGATCGGGGCCCTTCCGGCCGAACCGCTCTTCCAGAAGACGGCGCAACCACCGCTCATCTTGATCGAACTCCAGGAGGCGGAAGAGCGCCCCGGTCATCACGACGTTCTTCACAACCTCTTTCTTCAGGTCACGCAACGCGATTTGGCGAGCGGGGATCGGGAAAACGTGAACCCCCCGGGCCTCCAACCGATCCGCCGGCACGGCCCCGGTGGAGCTGTCGTAGAGGAGCACCCCCCCGTCAACCAGGTGTCGGCCGTGCCGCAGCAGCGTGTCCCGGTTGGGCTGCTCGGGGACGTCGATGTCGACGTCATACTCCAGCCCGACGAGAATGTCGATGGCCTCGTCTCCCCAAGAGAGGGACGGGCCATCGGAGATCATCAGAGGGTCATACTGGTGCGCCCCGTAAATCGTCGAGGCGAACCCCCGTTCCAACGCCATCACGTGTAGCCCGGTCCGGCTGAGGATCCGGCCAAGGAGATCGGTGATCGTCGATACGCCGTCCCGCAGCTGCATACCACCAATGAGCAGCTTCATCCGGTTCACTTTCATAGTCGACTGCTGCCTCCTGGAGCCGCAGGGGGGGGAGCGTGGCGGGGCGCACTAACCCTATTCACGCCCGAGCGTCGCGGCTCAAGCCTTCCGACAGAGTATATTAGCACTTCTTCCCCGGTTTCTCTACCTTAAGACCCGAAGCGCGCCTCAGCCACCCTCCCCCTGCGCAGGCCATGGGTCGGTCCGACGGGACGTCGATGCGCAGCCTCGTCGCCGCCGACATGCTGATCCCCCGAACCACGCACTGCCCCAGGCCAGACGGAACGGACAGCGACGTGTACCGGATCCGGGCTGTAAGCCGTCCACCAGGAACGTTGCGATCGAGCCAACCAAGGCCAGCGTAACTCTATCCGCAAACCGCCGAGCACCGTCCAGTCAGGATATAGCCTCCCGCCTACCGCTGCGGCGGGTTTTCATTCTCCACCTTTAGATGTTCTCCTGGGGCCGGGACGATTGACCCGTCCCCTTTTAGAAAAGCGAAGCAACCCCGAGGCTATAGGTTTCCCCCGTTCGCTCCTCATGCGATCTGGGGCCCCTCCCGCACATCCGTTGCTCGTTGAACGCATCCGGGGGACTCCGCGACCAGAGATGTGGCATTCGCTTACTCGGATCGACCTCAGGCGAAAGCGCACACCGACAGCCGCCAGGGGGACCGACACCTTCAACCGCACCCACGCAACCTCCAAGGACATATGGGGGCGGTTCAACGGCCTCACGAAAGCCACCCCGGCCATCAGCCACACGTTTTTGATAACGAACATACATGCGCTTATCATCGCCGCAGGAGGAGCCACGTGGGCCATCGCGAAGGGGAGCCACACTCGGGGGGGGGGTTGCCTGGGCGCGCTTATTGGTCGCGTTTTGGCCAGTGCGGCCCGCCTCACAAAAGGGAGGGATCCCGCATGGCGGTAGAAGGGAAACCGGCTCTTGCCGTAGCTGATCCTGCTCCGCTCGGGCTCGGTGGTTTCGCCCTTACCACGTTCGTTCTCAGCGCTCACAACGCTGGCTGGGCCCCCGATATCATCTGGATCGGTCTCGCTCTCTTCTATGGGGGGGCCGCTCAGTTCTTGGCGGGGATGTGGGAGTTCAAGAACAAGAACACTTTCGGCGCCACCGCGTTTTCGACGTACGGCGCGTTTTGGTTCAGCCTCGCCACGTTCGTCCTGCTCCAGATCTTCGGCAAGGGCGTCTCGCAAGCCGATTTGCTGCCGGCGCTGGGATGGTTCGTGCTCGCCTTCGCCATCTTCAATACCTACATGATGTTCTGGAGTACCCGGACCAACACCGCAGTGTTCCTCGTGTTTCTGACCCTGGAGATCACCGAGATCCTGCTCTTCATCGGATTCTTTTCAGGGTCGGCGATGTTCATCCACTGGGGCGGATATATCGGCGTCATCACCGCCCTCGTTGCGTGGTATACGTCGGCGGCGGGGGTCATCAATAGCATGTCACCAAAGCCGGTGCTACCGGTCGGCGGTCCGATGTGGTGACCGCCGCGGATCATCGCGCGGGTGGCGTCGGCTGGGCCCGAGGCCACCGGTCGTCTTCGAGGAAGTAGGACGGCGCGCCATTGCGCCTAATCTATGGGAAGGTCGTACATAAGGAGGTTCGATGCTAATGGCTGATGTTCCTGAGAACCCTGCCGTGATCGAGGTCAGCGAAGCGGAGATCGCCGTCCACTGGAAGGAAGAAGAACTCTACTATCCGCCCGCCAAGTTCATCGCCCAGGCCAACCTCGCCGATCCATCGGTTACCGAGAGATTCAGTCTCGACCGGTACCCGGAATGTTTTCGGGAGTACGCCGACCTGCTGACCTGGGATAAGTACTGGCACACTACGCTCGACACGAGCGATGCGCCGTTCTGGAAGTGGTTTGTCGGCGGCAAGCTCAACGTCTGCTACAACTGCGTTGACCGGCACCTCGGCCAGTACAAGAACAAAGCGGCGTTCATCTGGGTCCCGGAGGCGGTGGATGAACCGCACGTGGTCATCACCTACCAGGAACTGTACTCCCGGGTCAACGAGGTGGCCGCCCTGTTGCGCGACTTCGCGGGCCTAAAGGCCGGTGACCGCGTCACGCTCCACCTCCCGATGACCCCGGAACTCCCCGTCACGATGCTGGCGTGCGCCCGGTTAGGCGTCATTCACTCCGTGGTCTTCGGCGGGTACAGCGGAGAGGCGTGCGGGATCAGGATCGCGGACTCCGGGAGCCGCGTCCTTATCACCATGGACGGTTACTATCGGAACGGCAAGGTGATTGACCATAAGGTGAACGCGGACATCGCCTTCAAAACGGCCGAGAAGGAAGGCCAGAAGGTCGACAAGATCCTGATCTGGAGTCGGTTCCGCGATAAGTCCGCCTCCAGCACCCCTATGGTCAAGGGCCGGGACTACCTGATGAACGAAGTCCTGAAGGACTATGCCGGCCGGAGGGTGGAGCCCGTGTCGATGGACGCGGAAGCCCCCCTCTTTCTCATGTACACGAGCGGGACGACCGGACGGCCGAAGGGCTGCCAGCATCGGACCGGAGGGTACCTGGCATACGTGGCCGGGACCTCGAAGTACATCCAGGACATCCACCCGACGGATGTCTACTGGTGCTTCGCCGATATCGGGTGGATCACAGGACATTCCTATATCGTCTACGGCCCCCTCGCGCTGGCCGCGACCAGCGTCATGTACGAAGGTGTTCCCACCTATCCTGACGCGGGGCGCCCGTGGCGCATCGCCGAGCGCCTCGACGTCAATATCTTCCACACCTCACCGACGACGGTCCGAATGCTCCGCAAGGTCGGCGCGGACGAGCCCAAGAAATACAAGTATCACTTCAAGTGTATGACGACCGTCGGGGAGCCGATCGAGCCGGAGGCGTGGCGGTGGTACTACGACGTCGTCGGCAGGCGGGAGGCCGTCATCACGGACACATGGTGGCAGACAGAGAACGGCGGATTTCTCTGCAGCACGAAGCCGGCCTTGGATCCCATGAAACCCGGAAGCGCCGGCCCCGGCATGCCCGGGATCTTCCCCGTCATCTACGATGAGGAGGGGAAGGAAGTCCCTCGGGGTTCGCAAAAAGCCGGAAACATCTGCATCCGCGCCCCCTGGCCCGGGATTATGCAGACGATCTGGGGCGACCGCGACCGCTATATCAAGACGTACTTCGCGAAGTACTGCAAGAACCCGAAGAGCAAGGACTGGCGGGACTGGCCATACTTTGCCGGCGACGGCGCGCTGTATGCGGCCGATGGGTACTTTCGGATCCTCGGCCGGGTCGACGATGTGATCAATGTGGCGGGCCACCGCCTCGGCACCAAGGAGTTGGAGTCGGCGTGCCTCACCGTCCCCGAGGTTGCGGAAGCCGCGGTGGTTCCCGTGGTGGATGAGCTGAAGGGGCGGGTGCCGGAGGTGTACGTTTCGCTCAGACCGGGTGTATCCTCCAGCAAGCAACTCCAGGAAAAGATCGTTCGCGCGATCGAAACGACGATCGGCAAAATCGCCCGGCCGAAAGAAGTGCGCATCGTCCCCGACATGCCGAAGACCCGCTCGGGCAAGATCATGCGCCGAGTTCTCGCAGCGATCTCGAACACGATGGACACCGGAGACATAACGACGTTGGCGAACCCCGATGTCGTCGAACAGATCCGCGAGGCGGTCCAGGGCAAAGGGCGGGTCGCGACCAAGGCGGGACCCGAGGACATCAAGCGCTTCGGGGATGTCTCGTGATCACCCCCGCGCCGGTCGAAGGAGGAGGGGAGATTCCCCTCTAGCGGGGTGTGGGTAACCGGGGCGCACCGGTACCCCTGCCGATGCGAGAGGCCCTGGTGCCCTCAGTGTTGCGCGACCGATCGGTGCCGGAACGCGATCGATGGGTAGCCCCCGGAGCAAACTCCGGGGGCTACCCGGTAAGGGATGGCGAACCAACGTAGCATAGGATCACGCCCGCGGAAACGGACGTGGACTCCGTCACGGGTCGCGGACTACGGTCCGTCCTAACGCGGGGAAGACGTCCGGCAGCCGTTGCGTTTGGTGCGGGCGGGGTAGAGCGAGATAGTTTGACGCCAACCTGGCAGGACCATGGTACAACCCGTACCCGCACCTCGTGCCTTTTCCCCAGTGCTCCAGACGGGGCGCCGTCGTTTGGATGCATCTAAAAGTCTGTGATGGAGGGAACGAACAGGGCCCACCGTAGGGGGTAAGGTGACCAGACCAAACCCAGGAGGTGAGCCCTGTGAAGGAGATGACTCTCCCCTTCCGTCTGAGCATAGTCCTGACACAGACCGATGTCCACTGGGTGGAAGCGCAGTTGCTGGAGCAGCGGACGAAGCTCTTTCTGGAGGCGCTACACCAGGTGCTCGCGCACATCGAGGGGGAGGTCGTGCCGCGGGCGACGGCCTGTGAGCGCTGCGGCGGGCGGCTGGTGCGCAATGGGCAGGTCCCCCTGGTGCTGGAGACGCTGTTGGGGCGCGTGGACTATGCGCGGAGCGACTGCGGTGCCGGGGGTGCGGCGCGGACGTGTACCCGTTGGATGCGGCGCTGGGGCTGCTGCCGGGGAGTGGGAGTACGCTGGGAGTGCGGGAGCGGGCGCTGTGGGCGGCGGTGGAAGTGAGCTATGCGAAGGCCGGGGCGTTTCTGACGAAGTTCGCCGGGCTGGAGGTCAGTCACGGCAGTATCCACCGGTGGGCCGAGGCGGAGGGGCGGCTGGTGGAGGTGGAGGAGCGCGGGGCCCAGGAGGCGACGTTTGGGGGGCACCCGAGCGGGCGTGGGGAGCGACCGCCGGGGCCGGCGCGGCTGTACGTGCAGATCGACGGGACGCTGGTGCACGCGCGGCGGGCGGGGGAGATGGAGTGCAAGGTGGGAATCGTGTATAGCCAGCGGGCGGCGGTGTCGCGGGGACGGATCGCGCTGCTAGATAAGCGGACGTACGCGTCGTTTGACGATGCGGCCACGTTTGGGGAGCGGTTCTGGGTGCGGTGTGCGGCGGCAGGGGCGGCGGGAGCCGAGCAGATCGTGTTTGTGAGTGATGGGGCGCCGTGGATACACACCTTACAGCGGGGGTACTTTCCTGGGGCGCTGGTGGTGCTGGACCCGTGGCATCTGGCGCGGCAGATCCAGATGGCGTGGGGGGCGGACAGCGGGGGGCTGGTGGCGCGCAGTCTGGCCGACGCGTGGCGGGGAGACGTCCAGCGTCTGATGCGGCGGCTGCGGGCCTGCTTGGCGCAGGAGCGGGATCGGGAACGGCGGGCGAAGGGGCGAGATCTGCTGGGGTATGTCGAGATGAACCGCGAAGGGATTGCCAACTTGGCCCGATTCGAGGCGACCGGGTCCGGCGCGATGGAGAAGACGGTCGACGTCCTGGTGGCTCACCGCTACAAGAAGCGCGGCATGAGCTGGAGTCGGGGGGGATCGGGCGCTCTGATGCGGCTCCGGCTGCTCAAGGCGAATGGCGAATGGGATCGCTACTGGACCCGCCGCCGTGGGGCCTTTGCGCGCCGCGCGGCCTGATCACAGACTTTGGGATGCAACCCCGTCGTTCCGGACGGTTGACCGTGACGGACGTCACCTCTGACAGTTCCGCCATAGGCGGGTCCGATGCCGCAGTCGGGAAGAAATCGGTCCGCGGCACGCGGTGCCGCGGACCCGACCAACCTGTACCACGAACGGACTACTTCACTGCGGCCTTAAGCTCCTTCGCAGCCGTGAACCTGGGAACCGTGCGTGCGGGGACGCGTACCGGCTCACCCGTCTGCGGGTTGCGGGCAATGCGCGCCTTGCGCTTGGAGACCTTGAACGAACCGAACCCGGGGAACCGAACGCGATCGCCCTTCTTAAGGGCAGCGGTGAGGAGGTCGGTCACCTCGTCGACAACCCGCCCCCCTTCTGCCTTGCTCACCTTGAGCTTCTCGGCCAGCTTCGCCGCAAATTGTGCCTTCGTCATACGTCCCTCCTGCTCCGTCATCGATTAGTGCTCGGGAGTAGGGTGTTCGGGGGACAGAAGCCGTTTCCTTCTGCGAGCCGTGTCATATTTGGTCCCGGCGAGAACCCCCACCGCCGGGGCGGCGGGTAGCGCACGCCCGGTCGTATGTTCACGACGGCCGGGCGCCCATGTTCCAGCCGACATGCCGTCCCTCCCCTGGGGCGGCGAAATCCGCCGCGAACTCCGGCGTCAGGATTCATACCCGGTCGTCCTCTTGCGCCTGGAAGGCCGGCGTTCTCCGGGGCCCGGAAACCAAGCCGTGACGGGAAATCGGGTGGAGGAAGCCGAATCCTCTCCGGGGTGCATCAGTCGACCGGGCCAACACCCCAGACTGGGCGTTGAGGGAGGGGAAAGTCACATGCGAACCGTGCTCGCGCTCTTCATGGCCATCGCCGTCTCAACCGTCGCCGTCCCGGCTCAGGCAGGGGAAATCCAGGTCCCAGCCGGCACCTCGGTGTTGCTCAAGTTCCTCGACCCGGTGGACTCCGCCACGATCACCGAAGGCGCCACGGTGAAGTTCGAGGTGGCCGCGAACGTCATCGTCCAGCGGGCGGAAATCTTCCGCCAGGGCACCCCGGCGCAAGGGGTGGTGACCGACGTCTCACAACCGGGGATCTTCGGGAAGAACGCGCGGGTCCACGTCGCCTACTTGGAGGTGACGGCGACCGATGGGCGCCCGGTGCGCCTCTCGCCGCTTGATATCTCCGCCGACATGATCCGGCAGGCCAAGGACGCCGGCGCGGCGGGAGGAGCGAGCCTGGCCGGGATCATCATCCTCGGACCGGTCGGGCTGGCGGCGGGGGCCTTCATTCGCGGCGGCCACGTCAGCGTTCCGGCAGGAGCCGTCGGGACCACCAAGGTGGTGGAACCGTTCAAGCTCGAGACTCCTTAAAACCCCACGACGGCCCCCTGCGCCGACGTGGACACCAGCGCGGCGTACTTGGCAAGCGCTCCCGTTCGGTAGCGAGGTTGTGGCGCACGCCACGCCTTCAGCCGGGTCTGGAGCTCCTCGGGCGCGATCTGCAGATCGAGCCGCCGGTTAGGAACATCGATGTCGATCATGTCGCCATCGCGGACGACGGCGATCGGGCCGCCGTTCGCCGCCTCGGGGGCGACGTGGCCAATGACCAGGCCGTGCGAGGCGCCGGAGAACCGCCCGTCCGTGATCAGGGCGATCTCCTCGCCGAGACCCTGGCCGTAGATGGCGCCGGTGACGGAAAGCATCTCCCGCATTCCCGGCCCCCCCTTCGGTCCCTCGTTGCGGATGACGACGACATCTCCCTTCGACAACGTGCCGCGGACGACGGCGGCCATGGCGTCCTCTTCGCGTTCAAACACCCGGGCCGGCCCGCGAAGCGCGAGGCGTCTCACGCCGGCGGTCTTGATCACCGCTCCGTCAGGCGCCAGCGATCCGCTGAGCACGGCCAGGGTCCCGCTCGACGAGATCGGGGTGCGAAACGGCCGGACGACATCCTGTTTCTCGGCCCGCCGGACGTCCTTGAGGTTCTCGGCCATGGTGCGTCCGGTGACCGTCAGAACCCCGCCATGGAGACACCCCCCCTCCAGCAGTTCCCGAAGGATCACGGGCACTCCACCGACCTTGTCCAGGTCCGCCATCGTGTACCGACCGCCCGGGCGCAGGTCGGCGATGTGCGGGGTCCGGCGGCTAATCCGGTCGAAGTCCGCCAGTTCGAGCGGGACGCCCGCCTCGCGGGCGATCGCCAGCAAGTGTAACACTCCGTTGGTCGACCCGCCCATGGCCACGAGGGTGGTGATAGCGTTCTCGAAGGCCTCCCGCGTCAGGATGTCCCGCGGCCTCACGCCGTCAACGAGGAGCCGCATGACGGCCTCGCCCACCTGGTGGCAGAGCTGCGGCCGGCGCGGGTCGACCGCGGGGATGGAGGCGCTCCCGGGCAGCGACATCCCCAGCGCCTCCACGCACGAGGACATTGTGTTGGCCGTGAAGAGCCCGCCGCACGAGCCTGCGCCGGGGCAGGCGACGCACTCGAGACGGTAGAGATCCGCGTCGCTCATCTTCCCCTCGGCATGGGCGCCGACCGCCTCGTAGACATCCCCGATCGTCACATCCCGACCATCAAAATGACCGGGCATGATGGTTCCGCCGTAGAGGAAGATCGCCGGCACGTTGAGGCGCGCGATCGCCAGCATCATCCCTGGGAGACTCTTGTCGCACCCGGCGATCGCCACCAGCCCGTCAAACGCCTCCGCCACGACCATCAGCTCAACGGAATCGGCGATGATCTCGCGGCTGACAAGCGATGCTTTCATCCCTTCGTGGCCCATGGCAATCGCATCGCTGACCGCGATGGTCGTAAACTGGATGGGAGTGCCGCTCGCCGACCGAACCCCTTGTTTGACATCCTTGGCGTCGACATCGAGGTGGAGGTTACAGGGGGTCACTTCGTTCCACGACGACGCGACGCCCACCAGCGGCTTCTTCAGATCGCCGTCCTTGAGCCCGGTTGCCCGGAGCATCGCCCGATGCGGCGCGCGCTCGGGGCCTTCCGTGACCTGCTTCGAGCGGGATCGCGGGTCGGTTGCCGTCCTGGCCATCAGTTGGGAGCCTCCTGCCGAAGCCTGTAAACGCCGCAACGGTCGGCACACACAGGGAATGCTCGCCCCTTCTGCAGATGCACGTGCGAGTCCTGCCCGCGGCCCCAGGACTGGGCGGGTCCGTCGACGAACACCTGCGCCCGATGATCAGGCTGAGCTGTCCGCACTGCCACACGTCCTTCCTTCGCCTGACTGCGGCCGATGACGATGAAGAAGTGGTATGCCCTCACTGCCTGCGGCCGTTCGTCCCTGAGGAAGAGGAATGGGTTGATCCGGAAGACGAGTGACTGGACTTCGGCGTGATCCGCACAAACTTTCGGAAGCTGCGGGCCTCCCGCGGCGGATCGAGCTGGCGTCCGTACATCGTCCAGGAGACTTCTCCCACGTAGAGATCCCCGTGCGAATCGACGGCGATGGCGTGGGGCGCCAGAAACTGTCCCGCTCCCTCCCCCGGCAACCCATCGCCCAATCGGGCGAGCAGCTGGTCGCGGAGCGTGTAGATGCCCACCCGGGCTCCGAGGTTCGCCACCCCGGTGCTGACCGGAAGGCTCGGGCCAAGCTCCCCCACATACACCCGCTCGCCATCCGGATCCCGCTGATCGATAAACAACCCGCAGGGGCGGTACAGATTGTTCCACTGGGTTTCAAACTTACCCTGCGGGTCGAAGACCTGAATCCGGTGGTTCTCCCGATCGGCGACGTAAACGAACCCCTCGCGATCGACGCAAAGGTTGTGGGGGAGGTTGAACTGCCCGGGATCGGTGCCGGGCTCGCCCCACGAGAACAACAACGTGCCGTCGGGCGCATACTTGTGGACGCGAGAGTTCCCGTAGCCGTCGGAGATGTACAGCGAACCGTCCTGTGCCAGGGCCACATGGGTGCACCGGTTAAACGGCCGACCGCTCCGGATCGGCGCCGGCTTGCCGGGGGCCCCAATCGTCAGAAGAACCTTTCCGTCCAGCGTGCACTTCCTCACGGTGTGGTCCCCGTCGTCGGTCAGGTAGATCGTGTCGTCTGCACCCATCGTCACGGCGTGCGGCCGGGCGAAGACGCCCTCCCCCCACGACGCGAGGAACGCCCCGTCCCGGTCAAAAATCGTCACCGGGTGCTCGCCCCGACTGAACACATGCACGCGATCCTGGCGATCGACCCCCACGCCGGAGACCTCCTTAAAGGTCCACCCCGCGGGAAGCTTTGCCCAGTCCTCCACGACCTCAAAGACGTACTCGCCGTTCCCTACCCTCGCCACAGAGCCACCTCGCGCACCGAGATCAATTCACCGGGATCGATTTCCAGCGCATCGCGGAGGTCCCCTGCTCCTCCCCCCGATGCGCCCACGACTCGGGCCCCAAAGTCCCCTTACAATCCACACCGCCCGACGACGCTTCACCCTCGCGGGGCGTTTACGTGGCTCGAGCGGGACTACCGCAGACGGCGATTCGCTGGCAGTTCGACCGCCCGATAGTAGTACCCGCACCCCCTCTTCCGCTCGCGATGATCAACTGCAATCGATCCCGCTTCTTGAACCCCCGATGTCGACCGACTCCTCCGGGGGGCCGGGACTCAACAGCGGCAGGTTTATTGATCCCGCTGCTCGATCAGGCGCGGGACACGGCCCTGATGAACGCCGTATCGGCGGGCGATGTCCCCGCGACCGTGAAGGGAACCAGAGCCAACTCCTCCTCCTCGAGTATTCGCGCCACGCACATCGCACCATCGGCATTCGGACGAAGGCAGGGTCCCTCCGTCACGGCGGCCCGACGGTGAAGAGCACTGGGTAGTTCGCTCCCCCTTCGCTCATCGTGGATATGCGCAGATGCCCGTTCGCCGTTGGGGGCAGGTGGACCGTCGTCACCGTCCGGGGGGGGCCAGGCCCCACCGACGGAATATCGAGCAGGGCCCCGTTCACCAGCAGGGTCGCGCCTGCCAATCCGCTGTTGGCATGGATGGCCAGTGCCACGGTGGTAGGGTGCGCGGTTGGGTTGGTCAGTTGAACGTCAAACGTGTAAATCACGCCGTAATTCCCATGCAGCGGCTCCCCGCTCACCTCGTCCCGCAGGAGGTCTTCGTTCGCACCCACCCACATCATTGGTTCCGGGCCGCCGACCGCGTACGAGAAGCTCCGGGCGACGACGGGGGGCCCGACCACTCCTCGTTGATGCTGTGTATCGAGCGGCAGGATCCGGCTGAACACCGGAGGCTCCCCCCTCCGTGGGAATTGGGCGGCCAGCTGCACTTCCACCCCCGAGCCCTCAAGCACCGCGATCTGCGCGAGACCGCTGGCCACATCGTTGGGAGGCACGCGGGTGGCCAGCAGCGGGATGATCCCGTTCGGCGGGAGTTGGAGGAACACCCCGGCCCGCGCCCAGTACTGCTCCAGGAATCCCCTGGCCGCCGTGTGCCCGGCCCGAAGCTCGTCGGGGTGCGGCCCCCCCGTCGCGCCCACGATCAAGAGCCGCACGGGCGAGGGGGTAGGATTGACGAGGGTGAGGATCAGCCACATGTTGCGATCGGTTCTGCCATTTTGATGGTGGTACAGGATGCGAGCGGTCTGCGAGGCACCGAGGGTTCCGGCATCTAAGATGCCGTCGTCGCTAACGGTCTCCGGACTATCGCTCACCAGCAGTCGCTGCGCATCCCGCCCAACCGCCGGCGTGTTCGTGAGCGTCACCGGGACGACCCAAATGAGGGGGGCTCCTTCGGAGGTGGTGATGTCGAGCTTCGTCAGGACCGTAACAGACCGTCCCGGGGAAAGCGGACTCAGAACCGGCTGCGTGCCGGCCAACACAATCTCCGCATCCTCGAGCTGCGGGAACGCGATGTGAGCGGCCATTTCAATGGCCAGACGGAGCGTGTGGACAGGCGTCGGGGCCCCGGCCACCTCGACGTGAAATGGCGAACTGAGCCGAACCACCGCACCACGACTGTGCGCCAGGGGATAAAAAACGGAGATGAGGACGGCGGCCACAACCGCCAGGAGGGGAAGCACCCCCCCAACTTGGCGTCGGCAGTTGATGTGAGTGTGGTCTTGCCTGACCAATACCCCCATACCCTCTTACGGCATCCGATGCGATGTGTTCTTCGACTCTCGGCTCCTTTCCTACCGCAAAAGAGTGAAGAGGCTCCGCGATACCGGCGTCACTCGAACACCTCAGCCCAGGTCGCCACGCGTTTCAGAGCCGGGCGACGCAGGCACTGATTGCCATGCTCGCCGCTTCGCCGAAAACAGCCTCCTGAAAAGAGGATGGCATGCGCCGAGGGGGAGAATGGCGCCGGTCGCGGGCGCTTGTCGGAAATCGAGACGGCTGGGAGCGGTGGTCACCGAACGCCGGCGTCCGCGACGTCGGCCCGGCGCCTTGCGCCGCCAACGCCTTCGGACGGGGGTGAGTCACGATCCCTTCTATGAGGCACCCGTGGGTTAGCTCGCTTCGTGGTTCTGGCAACATCAACGCAAACCCATGATACGTATGGTGCCGGGGGACGGAGTTGAACCGCCGACACGGGGATTTTCAGTCCCCTGCTCTACCACCTGAGCTACCCCGGCGCCGAGAACCGGTTTGAGTATAGCCGACGGTCCCGCCCGCGAGCAAGGGCACGTGCCGGCCCAGTAGAAGCCGTGTGAGGCGATTCACAGCGTGCGCGGTCCCCCCCCGCTATGCTGGGCCGTGGAAAGCCCAGAGCTTTTACGCATACGGGAGGAGGTCGCGGTGGTGAATCTTCCGACGCAGCAACCAATCGGGGAGCACCTTGATGAGGGGAGAACGACACGGGTGACCTTCGCCCACACCCTGCGCATTGAGACCGGCGACGAGGGGACCGACGGCACCGCAGCACACGAGGCCCCGGACGCCGAATCGATGCTGTGGCAATGGTCGCTGAAACAACGGGACGACGGGAAACCGTCTGCGGAGACCCTGAGCCGGTTCGATCGAGTATGGGAGGCGTTTGTGGCGGGCGAGACGCGCCCCCGTGTGGATGCCCAGCCGGAGAGGAAACGCAGAACAAAAGCGCGGCCGTCATACCCGATGTCGATCTTGCCCGGGAGCATCGACCGCTAAGCCGATCGATCGGAAACACCATCTGGCGAGGGGCTGCGCGTGATTACGATCGTCCACTCGTCGCTCCGCGACGGCATGCTCAGGCTAGTGGGGCGGTCTTAGGCGTCTGTGGCGTGAGGGCGTCCCTTGGATTCCCCATCACGGCGTGGACCACGTGAAGCCGCTCATCGTCCATAAGCTGAATAGCGGATGGGTCGACGGCGTTGCCGTCAAGGGTCGCCTCCGCGATCCCGCGACATTGCCGACCCGCGTTCACCACGGTAATCTGGTAGCGGCTACGACCGATGTGCCAGGTGATCGAGTAGCCTGGCCAGGAAGCCGGAATACACGGGTCGAGCGCGAACGTGGAACCGTGGCGCGTGAGCCCTAGGATACTCTCGAGGCCCAGGCGATACAACCATCCGGCGGATCCCGTATACCACGTCCACCCTCCCCGGCCCATGTGAAGGGGATGGGCATAGACGTCCGCCGCGACCACGTAGGGCTCCACTTTGTATCGCTCTACGTCTTGCCGGGACCGCGCATGGTTGATGGGGTTCAGCATGTGAAAGAGCTCAACCGCTTCGTCCCCGTTCCCGAGCTTCGCGATCGCCATGGCGGTCCAGACGGCGGCATGCGTGTACTGGCCCCCGTTCTCCCGGATGCCCGGCACGTAGCTCTTGATGTAGCCCGGGTCGAGCGCTGACTTGTCGAACGGTGGAGTCAAAAGCAGAATGACGCGCGCCGGCCGGTTGATGAGCAGGGTGCGCACGGCGTCCATCGCACGCTCGGCGTGCTGAGCCGGAGCCGCGCCGGACAGGACCGCCCAGGACTGGGCGATCGCGTCGATCTTGCACTCGTCGCTTTGTGCCGATCCCAGGGGCGTTCCGTCGTCGAAGTAGCCCCGCAGGTACCAGTTACCGTCCCAGGCGAGTTCGAGGACCTGCGCCAGCCGGGCGGCTTCGCTTTGATACCTGGCGGCCCTGACGTTATCGGTGCGCGCTTCACACAGTGGCGCGAAACGGCTCAGGACCGCGTACAGGAACCAGCCCAGCCACGTACTCTCGCCCTTCCCCAGATGCCCGACGCGATTCATTCCATCGTTCCAGTCGCCGGAACCGATCAGCGGCAGTCCGTGCGCGCCGGCCGTGAGCGCACGATCGATCGCCCGCACACAGTGCTCATACAGTGTCCCATTCTCGGTGGATACCCGCGGGCTCTCGTAGGCCTCGAGTTGCCCCGACGCAAGGGCCGGCGCCTCCAGGAACGGCGCCGGGGCATCAAGCACGGCCTGATCTCCGCTGGTCTCCACATAGTGCGCGACCGCATAGGGGAGCCAGAGAAGATCATCCGAGCATCGGGTCCGCACGCCGACGCCGGTCTCCTGGTGCCACCAGTGTTGAACGTCCCCTTCGGTAAACTGCCGACTGGCCGCCCGGAGCAGGTGGTCCCGGGTAAGATCGGGGCGCACGAAGGTCAGCGCCATCACGTCCTGGAGCTGATCGCGGAACCCATACGCGCCTCCCGGCTGGTAGTATCCCGAGCGGGCCCACACCCGCGAGCTCAGATCCTGGTACAGGAGCCAGCTGTTCATGATCAGGTCGAATGAATCATCGGGCGTGTGCACCTGCACGGTGCCGAGCACCTCGTCCCACCGTGTCCGCACGGCCTCGGCGACGGCCTCGGCGGCCGCCACGGTACCGTGGCGCCGCATCAGCTCATCCGCTTCAGACCGGTCCTTCCCCTGTCCCAGCAGGATGAGGAGGCGTCGTGTCTCCCCCGGTTGCAGCTCGATGCGCGTGTGAAGCGCGGCGCATGGATCCAGACCAGCGCCGCACCGTCCGGATAAATGGCCTCGGCCGAGCGCGGCAGGCCGCGTTAACGAACCGTTGCGGCCCAGGAACTCCAGCCGGTCGCCACAGGCCGAGGTGAGTTCTTCACTCACCATGGCAAAGCCGACGCGGCCGCCGAACGCCTGGTTGTAGGAATTGCGTGCCAGGATCGCGTGCAACTCGAGATCGACCTCGGTCACGACGTGGAGGTGGTCGCCGGCCCGCGGGGGCCCGAGGGCCCATTCGTTGTAGGCGAAGATGTCGAGGCTCAACGGTCGATCGGTATGGTTCGTGAGCGTGAGCAGCGAGAACTTCACCGGATCGTCGGGATGCACAAAGACGTGGAGTTCCTGGGCCACACCGGGCATCACGTGAGAAAACCGGGTCATCCCAGCGGAGTGCCGCACCATCCACCGGCCGCTGCCGCCGCTGCGGCGCATCGGCCCAGGCGTGGCGGCCCATGCTTCGCCCGTGTCGGCGTCGCGCAGGAAGATGGCTTCCGCGGTCGGATCGATGATCGGATCGTTCGGAAAGGGGGTCAGCCGGTGCTCCCGGCTGTTCTCGGCCCAACTGCACGATCCCCCCGAGGCCGTCACGATGGTGCCGAACCCCGGATTCGCGAGCACGTTGGCCCAAGGCATCGGCGTCTCCCGGTCACCGTCGAGCACCACCACGTACTCGCGACCCTTGTCGGCGAAGCCGCCCAGCCCGTTACCGAACATGAGCGACGGCGCCTCCGGAACCGGGGGGACGATTTCCCCGGCTCTCGATCCGGCGGTGCGGCGGGGAACGAAGGCGGCCGGCCACTGTGGCTCGGGCGCCGGCACGTCAAGTTGGCTCGCGAGGTCGCCGCGGTCGCCGCTGAGGACCGCGCGCGCCGCGGCGGCGAGGAGCAGGCAGCCGGCCTCCCCCAGGACATCCCCGCGCAGCAGGAAAACGCCGCCGGGACGGCCCTTCCACCCCGCCCACGATCCACTTTCCAGGAGCGTCTCAAGCTGCTTGTGGACTTCATCGCGGTAGCCGATCGGGTGGTCGTTGAGGATCACCACGTCGGCGCTCAGCCCCTTCAGGCGCCAGACCTCTTGGGCCTTCAGGACGCTCTGCACCAATGGGAGCGCGTTCTCGTCTAACACGCGCACGAGCAGGATGGGAAGATCGCCGGAGATGCCGTACCGCCACAGCTCGGGTTGCCCCAGCGCGTTGCGCGCCAGGACCTCCGGCTCCGCCCGCAACGAGGCATTTGTGTAGAGGACGCGCGAGGCCAGCCGCATGAACTGCTGGAACTCTTCGGGAGTGAGAGCCAGGTGGCGGAGTTCGATGCGAGCGTGGGTGAAAGCGAGGGCGAAAGCGCGCGCGGCGGTCGCGGGATCATGATAGCGCTCCGCGAGCGTGACCGCCGCCCCCCGATCCGGCGCCATCCCGGTCGAGAACGCAAGGCGGATGAACCCTCCCGCGGCCAAACGGACGCGCAGTCGCAGGCTGGCTATGGGATCGAGCACGGCGCCCGTCGCGCCGGAAAGAGGTCGGCCATCGAGGGCGATGGGATCGTCAGGCCCGTGCCCGCGCCCCAGGAACGCGGCCCGATCAGTCTCCCACTCGACCGGGCCCTGCATCTCCCCTTCGACGGCGAGAACGTGCACGGCCCAGGCGCCGGGTTCGCCGGTGAGATGAGGCCGCTTCCCGCACAGCAGCGCCGCGCTAGCCGGGAGAAACGCCGTCTCCAGGTAGAGTTTGCCGATGCCGGCATGGGCCAGGTCTTCCGCGGGGGACGTCAGCGCGAGCTCAACATAGCTCGTCACCTCGATTACTCGCAGCCGGTCACTGGTGTTGGTCACCGAAAGTCGACGCACTTCGACGTCGTCTTCGAAAGAGGTCGTGATCTCGAGTTGCGTGTCGAGCTCGTCGTCCCGACGGCGGAAAACGGCTTTGTCTGGGAAAAAGGTGACGAGGTATTCTTCCGGTGCCTTGTCCATCGGGTGGAAGGCCGCGGACCAGACCGACCTGCTGTGGACATCGCGCAGGTAGATGAACTGGCTTCCGAGGTCGCGCGTGCGGTCTTCCCGCCATCGCGTCACGGCAAGGCCCCGGCATATCGAGGCGCCGCCCCCCGCGTTCGTGACGACCGCCGTATAGTTGCCGTTCGAGAGAAAGTGCGCCTCAGGATAGGGCGTGTGCGGGGTCCGGAACCGGCGGACTGCGCCCCCGCCCGCCGTCGGCGCGATCGGCGTCGCCTCGGCGGGCCTGGCCTGCACGACGGAGTAATGTCTGGTAAGCCGCTCTTGCAGCAGCAACTCCGTCGCTTGCACCTTTGGATCCGCGTGAAACCACTCTTGCATGGTGGAACGGCGCAGCACGTTGTCCAGGGCGACGAGGGACATCCCCTGATGGTGGGCAAGGAACGCCCTGACAACGACGCCCGCCGCGCGGCCCCCTCTCTTGTCCGTCCGATCGCTCGCCTCGCTGGAACCGGACGTCGAGTAGTCGATGGCATCGTAATAACCAAAGCGTCCCTCCAGACCCTCTCGCGAGAGCCGCTCCATGTTCCGAACGGCCCGTTCCGGGTCTACCAAAGCGGCCAGAAGGGTGGCGTAGGGGGCGATTACCAAGTCATCCGCCAACCCCCGTTTCAATCCCAGCCCGGGTACGCCGAAGGCCTTGTACTGGTAATGCCCCCACCGATCGAGGAAGTTGAACGCCGATTCCGAGATGCCCCAGGGAACCCCGTGGGCCTTCGCATATTCGATCTGGACGCGAACGACGTTCGCGTACGTTTGATCGAGCAGCGTCCCGGGGTACGTCCGCGTGAGGAGGAGTGGCATGAGGTATTCGAACATCGACGCGCTCCACGAAACCAGGGTGGGGCGTCCGCCGGCGCTGACGAGCGCGCGTCCCAGCTGAAACCAGTGGTCCTGCGGAACGTCCCCCTTCGCGATCGCGATGAAGCTCGCCAGCCGCGCCTCCGAGGCGAGAAGATCGTAGAAGGACGGATCGTACCGGCCGGGGCCCTCGGCATCGGGGAGTCGGTATCCGATGGCGAAGAGCTTCCGCGTCGAGTCGAACAGGACCGCAAAGTTCATGGCGTCCACGAGCGATGCGGCCCGGTCGGCCAGTTCCGCGAGTTTCCCGGCGAGGGCCTGATCTCCGCGCTCGGCGATGCCGGGGCCCATGGCCGCGGCGAGCCGGCGAGCCCAGAACAGGACTTCTTCCCGCTCCGGGGACGCGGTGAGTTCCTCTTCGAAACTTGCGATCGCCGTACGGAGCGGGGCGGCTCGATCGGCCAGGCCGATGAGCTTCGCCTCTGGTGCGCCCGTTCCAGCGAGCACACCGCGAACCCCTTCCACGTCGCGCCGCAGCGCCGCGGCGCGATCTTCCGGCGCGGGGTGACCGGCCGTGAAGGCAGCCAGGCTTTCGCGCGTCAGGTCCGCGACGTCACCACACCCCGCACACTGCCTGGCCGGGTCCCAGGGATCGTTCGCCGCCTGACGCAGCCCGTGCGCGAGCGCGATCAGCGCGCCCGCCAGGTTGCCGCTATCTACCGTCGAGACGTAACGCGGCGAAAGCGGTGCGAGGGTCGTCGTATCGTACCAGTTCAGGAGGTGACCTTCGAACCGTTCGAGCGATTCGATCGTCTCGATCGCACGCTCCACCCTCTCAACCAGTTCTCCCGTGGAGATGTGGCCGAGGTCGTGGGCGGCCAGCGTCGAGAGCAGCCCCAGGCCGATGTTGGTCGGTGACGTGCGGTGGGCCAAGAACTCGACCGGCGCTTCCTGGTAATTGTCCGGCGGAAGCCCGTGGTTCTCGGGCCCCATGAACGTCTCGAAGTACCGCCAGGTCTTGCGGGCCATGCGGCGGAGCAGCGCCCGGTCGGCGGGGCCGAGGATACGTCGTCGAGGGGCGACGGGGCGGCTCAACCCATACGCAATCACCGGAGCGGCGAGCCAGACGGCCAGGAAGGGAGCAGCGATAAACACCGCGCCGGGGCGGGTGGTGAGCGTGATCCACAGCAGGAGGACCGCGACAATGGGGCTGACGACCATCTCAAGGAGAAACTGCACGAAGCCGTACCGGCCGACGAGGCGGGCGACTCTCGCCGCCGTTTCCCACTGCAGGAAACCCCCTCCGGTCGAGGCCAGCCGCACCAAGGTGACCGCAATCGCATGCAGGCTTCCGTGGGCCTGGTAGACGAGGAGGGTGATCATCACAAGGAGTTGGGCGATCGCGCCACTGAGGTCTTGCCCGACGTCTCGCAGGAAGACCCCCCAGGGCCGGTGGAATTCTGGTCCGCGGATCAGCCGCACGAGAGCCGGGTAGACGGGGAACGCCATCACCGCAAGCGCCATCAGCGTCCACGCCAGAGGGGCGCCCGGCAGCACGGTCCAGCCCGCGGCCAAGAAGATCACCAGCGACGGCGGAACGAGGCTCCGGCGCAGATTGTCCAAGATCTTCCATCGGCTGATGAGTGGAAGGTCGTTCCGCTCGATCCCGTGTCTCCCGGGGACCCAGGGAAGCAGCCACGGAAGGACCTGCCAGTCCCCCCGGACCCATCGGTGCTGCCGGCGCATGTGCGTCAACACGCTCGAGGGATAGTCATCGACGACTTCCACATCGGAGACAAGGGCAGGACGCGCATAGAGCCCTTCGAAAAGATCGTGCGACAGCAGCGCGTTCTCGGGGACGCGGCCCTCGAGGGCCGCCGTGAACGCGGCCACATCATACAATCCCTTGCCCGTGTACACTCCCTCCGAGAAGAGATCCTGGTAGGTATCCGACACGGCCGTGGTGTAGGGGTCGACACCGGTGTGGCCTGCGTAGACCCGCGAAAAGAGGGAACCGGCGGCACTCCACATCGTCACGCTGACTCGGGGCTGCAGAATGCCGTACCCTCCCGTCACCCGCCTCAACTGGAGGTCGACCCGAGCGCGATGCAGCGGGTGGAGGGCAATCCCAATGAGCTGCCGCGCGGCATCTCGGGGGAGGCGTGTGTCGGCGTCGAGGGTGATGCAATACCGGATCTTCGGCAGCACGGAGAGGTCACCGACCTGGAGACGATAACTCGTATCCGTGGCGCCCAGGAGGAGGCGGTTGAACTCTTCGATCTTCCCCCGCTTGCGTTCCCAGCCCATCCAGCAGTTTTCTCTGGGATTCCACCGCCGGGTGCGATGGAACAGATAGAACCGATTGCCCTGTCCCTGCTCGTAGCGCGCGTTCAGCTCCTCAATGCCCGCACGGGCGGCGGCGAGAATGTGACGGTCCTCCGGCATCTCGGCTGCGGGTGCGTCGATGAAATCGCTGAGAATAGCAAAATGGATGCGGGCGTCGTCATTGCTTAGCGCCTGGACCTCCAGATGCTCGAGGAGGGCGTGGACATGCCCGACACTCGTGAGCAGCGTCGGGATGATCACGACCGTCCGCCCCTCCTCGGGGACCCCTGCTCTCAGGTCGAGTCGAGGGAGACGCTGCGGCGTCACGAGGGTGGAGGCCAGCCACTGGACGAGCGCCGTCGCAAGATCGCTAATTGGGATGAGGACCAGCCCGGCGATCCACGCGTCCCAACGCCATCCGGGGGCCCGGGTCATGGCCAAACCCACACCGAGTGCGGTCAACGCGCCAATGCTCCCCAGGTAGAAGAGCGCCGCGTGCGAAACAATGGATCGGCGTATCCGCTGGGGAAACCCGGGGCGGTAGGCGACATCCGCTTCAAGACTCCGTCGACCTTCCCCGATCAGGTAATGGCCGACGTGTGCCGTCGGATGGCCCCTGGGATCCCGGTCGGCCGCCTCCCTTGCGAGCTCGACGCTCCGCAGCGCGACGCGCATCTGGGCCTCACCCGTGGGCTCGGCAAGTTCTTCAACGGCCCTGCGGTACCGGTTCCGGCTGGCGGAATCCATGTTGGCGTAGATACCGGCAGGGTCGCGCTGAAGGACCTGTTCGATCGCACTCACACGCTCGAAGAACTGGCTCCAGTCCAACGAGGAGCAGAGTCGGAGGCTGGTAATCGCGTTCCCCATCGAGACCTGACTTTCGGCTTGCTCCTGATGCTCGGCGTGTATCACGTCCTCGGCGGTGAGCGTGTCCGCGGTGAGCTTCGCATCAAGGCGGGCGCGCAATTGCGAGACCCGAGGGCCGAATTCACGCACACGTTCCAACAGGCGCACAACGTAGGCCGTGGGAAGCGCATCCGGGAGATCTGGCGGCGGCCCCTCCGCCGGCGCGGCCTCAAGATGGGCGAGATATCGATCGGCGTCCATTCGCCCAGCGCGGCTTGCGAGGATTTCGTCTCCGAGTCTCCGGAGATTCTCGATCAGCGCCACCCTGAGCATCGTCGGCAATGCCCAGAGTTCGCCGATCGTCAGCGGCGCCACGGTCTGGAAAGACGAGACGAACTGGGTGAGTCGTTGCAGATCAAGTCGGCCATCGCTATGGCGGATGAGCTCCACCGCCATTGCGTATACGCGGGCGGACGCGAGCAGTTCCCGGGAAACGATCTTGGGGAGCTCAAGGTAGTAGGATCGCGGCAAACTGACCTGGATCTCCAGAAGCTCGGTCTCGACCATGTGGTAATTATCAAGAAGCCATTCCGCGCCAGGCATGAGAGTTTCAGCACCCCGGACATCTCTAGCCAGCGTGTGATAGGTACGGCGCAGGTTCTGGCCATTGGCATCGAGCCTGGAAAAGAAGCGTTGGGTCGCGGGTCGCGAATTCCGTACCGGTGTGAGGCGGGTGGCCAGCGCCTTGGCCAGCGCATCGAGACCCTCAATGCTCAACAACTCGCCGCGGAAAGGTCCACGATCCGCCATGGAGTCCATGGATCAGTTCGGCAAGGTTCCAAAGGAGGATTGCGATACCAAGGTCAACACATGTCCGCTCCTCTAAACCCGTGAGTCTCCCGGTGCTCCCAATGAGAGCCCTCGAGGACTAGCAGTGGTCCCCACGCACGTTGGTAACACTCACGGGGGCTGGGACACGAGCTCCCAGCGGGTGTCAAGCGATGATGCAGGATGCGATGCCCGTCCGCGAGGGGAAACCCGTGTCAGCAGCACCACCTGCAAACCTTGTTCGATAGGTATTATAACATCCGAGCCGTGGTGTCGTTCACGATCGACGGTCGGACAAAGTCGTTCGCTGCTCGCGAGTCTGGGGCGAGCCAAGAGCACGAGGGAAGATTTGGCGCGCCACCGCGCAGTCGCCTAGGGCGGGAGCACAGAGGAACCTCACCCGGCCCCGCGCTTCGATGCATACGGAGGTTGGATCATCGTCGCGGGGACAGCGTAGGACGATGGCCCTTGGCAATGACCCGCCCCTCTGACGGTGGTCTGCCCGTCCAGGGGGCATAGGCGCGCTGCCGCCTAGCCCCGTTCCACGGGCGGCGCCGAGGTGGCTGGAGCCTCGGGGACCGCCGACGGTCCTTCGGAGCCTCGGCGGCGATTTTTCCCTGCCACCAACACGTAGAGTACAGGAATGAAGAAGATGCCGAACAATGTGGCCACGGCCATGCCGCCGACAACACCGGTGCCGAGGGAGTGGCGAGCGTTGGCGCCCGCTCCTGCGGCGAACACCATCGGGAGCGCGGCGAAGACGAACGCGAGGGACGTCATCAAGATCGGACGAAGCCGCAACCGGGCCCCCGCGATCGCGGCGTCGACCACCGACAGACCTCCGCGATCGTTCTGCTCCTTCGCAAACTCCACGATCAGGATCGCGTTCTTCGCCGCGAGCCCGATGAGCATCACCAGGCCGATCTGCACGTAGACGTCGCCCAGGACATCGCGGAACACAATCCCGCGGACGAGAATGGCGGCAAGCGAGCCAAACGCCGCGAGCGGCACACCGAGCAGCACGCTGAACGGGATGGTCCAGCTTTCGTAGAGCGCCGCGAGCAACAGGAAGACCAGCACAAGCGCGAGCACGAAGATCAGCGACTGCGTGGTCCCAGCCTGTTTCTCCTGATAGGCCAACCCGGTCCATTCGTATCCGTACCCGGCCGGTAGCGCGGTACGGGCTGTCCGCTCCATCACATCGATTGCCCGCGCCGAGCTGGCGCCGAACGGGGCCTGCCCATCCACCTCCGCGGCGTAGTACCCGTTGTAACGGGTGACGATCGCCGGACCGGTGCCGGGCGTGACCGTGACCAACGTGCTGAGCGGCACCATGCCTCCCCCCGAGGCTCGGACGTAGAGCTCACCGATGTTGGCGGAGGTCATGCGAAACGCCGGCTCGGCCTGGATCATCACCTTGTAGACCCGTCCGAAGAGGGTGACGTTGTTGATCTGCAGCCCGCCGAGGAACGCCGAGAGACTCTGGTAGACGCTGTCCACCGGTACCCCCAGCGTGCCGGCCATGTCCCGATTGACGGCCACGTGATATCGTGGCGTCGTCGTGCGGAACCCCGTGGAGAGCGCGGTCACCTCCGGATGGATGCCGGCGACCCCGATGACCTTCCCGGCGACACGCGCCAACGCACTGACGTCGCCGGTGCCATTGCGATCCTCCACCATAAACTGGAAGCCGTTGACATTGCCCTCCCCCGGCAGTGGCGGCAGCGGAAACGCGAACCCGATGGCCTCCGGATAGCGGGAGAACTCAGCGTTGGCCCGTACCAGAAGCGGGAACAGCTGGGTGTTCCGGGACCGGCGCTCGTCCCACGGTTTCAGTGTGACAAACGCCGCAAAGGCGTTGGAGCTGATCGTCCCCCCAGCGAGAAGGTCGTAGCCTCCAACCGTCACGATCGTGTCGATGCCGGGGAGGCCCCGCAGAAATCCCTCCGCCTTACGCTCGACCGCTTCCGTGCGGCTCTGCGTCGCCCCGTCCGGCAGCCGGAAGGCCACGACGAAAAATCCCTGGTCCTCGATCGGCACGAACGTCGACGGGATAAGCCGCAGGATCTCGAAGGTGATCACCGCGATCACCGCGAGGGCGCCGAGCATGAACCAGCGCCAGCGAATACACCGCCTGAGCAGCCGGATGTACACCTCGGTGCCCCGGGTGAAGAACGTGTTGAATCCCGTGAACAGCCAGCCGAGCGGCCCTCGGCCGGCGGTGTGGGGCCGGAGCAGGAGCCCGCAGAGTGCGGGCGTCAGCGTGAGCGCCACCAGCCCCGAGAGCGTCACGCTCGCGGCGAGCGTGAGCGCAAACTGCCGGTACAGCTGCCCGCTGAGACCGCCGATGAACGCGGTGGGGAGGAAGACGGCGTCCAGGACCAGCACGATGGCGATGATGGGACCCTGGACCTGGCGCATCGCCGCCTCCGCCGCCGCGAGCGGTGCGAGTCCTCCATCGATGTGGCGTTCCACCGCTTCGACCACGACGATCGCATCGTCCACGACGAGCCCGATCGCCAGCGTCAAGGCGAACATCGTCATGATGTTCACCGTGAAACCGAGCGCGTTGAAGATCGCGAACGTGCCCACCAGGGAGACTGGAACCGCCAGCATCGGAATGAGCGTGGCCCGAGCCCGGCCGAGAAAAACGGTCACCACCAGCAGCACCAACAGCACCGCCAGGCCGAGGGTCCGGTTGACGTCGCGCAGCGCCGCGGTGATAAAGAGTGTCGTGTCAAAGGCGATGTCCGCGGTGAGGCCGGGCGGAAAGGTCTTGGACAGATCGGCGAGCGCCGCGCGCACTCCCTGAGACGCGGCCAGTGCGTTCGACCCAGGGCTCTGCAGCAGGATGATTATGGCGGCGGGATGACCGTTCCGCGCACCGTCCGTGCTGTAGTCCTGGGCTCCCAGTTCGGTGCGCGCGACGTCGCGCAGCCGGACGACGCTGCCGTCCGCAAGCGTGTGGACGACGATATCGTCGAGCTGGCTCGGGTCCGTCACCTGCCCCTCGGCGGTGACCGTGTATTGGAACTCCGTTCCGGGCAGGGCCGGGCGCTGCCCCAGCGTCCCGGTCGGGGCGACGACGTTCTGCGACGCGATCGCGTTTGAGACATCGCTCGCCGTCAGCCCCAGGGCGGCAAGCCGATCGGGACGGAGCCAGGCGCGCAGCGCGTAGCTCCGCTGCGGGAAGACGAATTGATCGCCGACGCCGGGGACGCGCGTCAGCGGGTCGACCATATGAATCAACGCATAGTTGGTGAGAAACGTCGGGTCGTAGCTGTCCTGCGGTGAGTAAACCGCAATGCCCATCAAGAAGTTCGGTGATGCCTTGCGCACCGCGATGCCGAAGTTGTTGACCGCGGCAGGCAGGTTGGCCGAGGCCTGGCTCACGCGGTTCTGTACCGCCACGGCGTCGATGTCAGGGTCGGTCCCGAGGCGGAAGGTGACGGTCAATGTGTACTGCCCGTTCGATGAACTCTGGGACTGCATGTAGAGCACGTTGGGCGTCCCGTTGACGGCTTCCTCAATCGGCACGGCCACGTTCTGCGCGACTCCCTCCGGGCTCGCACCGATGTACGTGGTGGTCACGGTGACGGTGGGTGGGGCGATGCTTGGGTACTGCTCGCGCGGCAGCGAGCCGTAGGAGAGCGCGCCGACGATGATGATCAGCAGCGAGATCGACATTGCGAAAACCGGGCGGTGAATGAAGAACTGGCTCAGCATGCCCGGACCTCCCACGGGTCAATGCGACCGTTCGGCCCGGGCAACGCCGGCGCCGGTCGGAGCGTCGGCGTCACCTTGATGCCGGGCCGGACCTTCTGGACCCCCTCGACGATCACGCGGTCGCCCGCGCGCAGCCCATTAAGGACGACGAAGAACTGGCCGTACGGCCCGCCGTCCTCGAGTGAACGCACCAAGACACTATTGTCGGGGGCAACGACGAATACCGTCTTGACCCCCTGAACCTCCTGCACCGCCACCTGCGGGACGAGCACGGCGTTGGGCCGGTCCTGCAGTTTGGCCCGCACACGCGCAAACATGCCCGGCCGCAGAAGCCGCTCTGGGTTGGGGAACAGTGCCTGCACGACGATCGTCCCGGTCTGGGGATCCACCGCCCGGTCGAGCGTCCGGAAGGTGCCGGGATGCGCGTAGGTGCTGCCGTCCGCCAGCACCAACTGGAACGACGGCACGCCGAGCGGAGTCGACCCCGTTCTCGCAGCCTCGGCGGAGGTGCGCTTGACGAGGCCGAGGAACGTGACCTCGCTGAGGCGGAACTGAGCGACGATCGGGTCGACCGACGACATCGTGGCGAGCTCCGCGTTGGCGGCAACCAGGTTGCCCTGGTCGACGCTCAACAGACCCACGGTGCCGTCAATCGGCGCCCGCACCAGCGTATAGCGAAGATTGAGTTCGGCCTGCGTGACCGCGGCCTGAACCTGCTGCACGCCCGCGCGCGCCTGCTCGATGCCGATCTGGGTCGAAAGGGCGGTGTTCTTGACCACGGCCTCCTGCGCCGCAACGTTGGCGGCAGCTGCCTGCTCCGCCGCGGTGTCGTTGTCCAGTTGCTGTTGTGCGACCGCCTGTTGCGCCACCAGATAGCGATCGCGTTCCACCTGTTTCTGCGCATTCACCAGAGTCGCCTGGAGGGCCGCCTGCTGTGCCTTGGCCTGGGCGAGTTGTACCTGCTCGAGCGCCTGCCTAAGGTTCGCCTGCGCCGTTGCCAGCTGGGCCCGGGTCGCCTGAAGCGCGGCGGCATAGGGGCGCTGGTCGATGACGAAAAGCAGCTGGCCCCGTTTGACCTCAGCGCCCTCTTTGAACAGCACCTGCTCGAGCGTCCCCCCGATCTGCGCGCGCAGGTCCACGATCTGAACAGCGACCGTTTGCGCCACATTTTCGCTATAGATGGGGACGGTGTGCCGAATCGCTTCGACGACAACGACGGAGGGCGGAGGCGGTGCGGCGGCCCGCGGGTCCTGCCCGCGCCCCCGGGCGGCCGCGCATCCGGCGAGGGCGAGGGCAACCAGGACCAGGGTGCACACAGGGCGCCATCGCTGCCATCCACCCCGCCGACCCTGCGGCGCGGCGGGCGGCCGCACCCCGCCGGTCGGGGGTGACGACATGATCGATCGCTGCGCCGCGCGCATCCAGCTTGCCATAGAATCCACACCTCTTCGTCGACGATGTCCCCGGCGCCGGGCGCGGCCCCATCCGTGGTGCCGGCCGACCGGCGTCTCGCGTCGGACGGCACAAAACACCAGGGTCCGACTAAAGTTTCCACCAGGCGCCTACGGTATCTTCGCCAAACGCCGCGAGGGGGTGACCCATCCGTCCGTAGCCTTCGCGGTGCCCGTCTTCGAGGCCCGCATGTCTTATCCGGAGGCGCACTTTCGATCGGACGGCCGCTATCTCCTGGGCCGGGTGCTTGGTCCCCGACCGCACCGCACGTCGATCTACCCCTCCGGCAGACGATCCGCTTGATCTCTTTCGAATTGCCCGACCGGGTAACCGACCTGGGCATGGTCCGGGTGCCTCTTTCCGGTTCCGAAAGGAGCCGGCGTCTGGCACCCGGGGCGTAGGTCATCAACGCTGACAAAGAGACCCCCGTCACGGTGTCCCCCCTTCGGGATCGCCGTGGGCGCGAGGAATACCAGGTCGGGCGGCAAGAATACCTGTTTGAGATGACTGGGTCGGCCTCGAACCGGATCACGCGCACCGGGGACGGCAAGATCGTCGACGGCGGCCGGGAGAAGTTCGTCAGGACGATCGCCGATATCGGCGGAGAATTCCTCCCCCCCGACCTCCCCACACCGGCCCGGCGATGAATTGGCGCCTCGCGAGCCCCGCCGCAGCTCTTGTGCTGTTCCTCGTTGCCGCGTGCACAAGTGGCCCGCCGCCTCCCCCACATCTCACGCTTACACCCGAGGGGTTCGGCGCGCTGCGGGGGTGGACCGAGGATCGTTTGTCCGATGCGCTTTTCGCGTTCCTCATGTCCTGCGGCCAACTGGCGAAGCTCCGCGACGGCGCCGCCGTCGGCCCGCCTGCCCTGAAATCCACGGCCGCCGATTGGCGCGGCCCCTGCGCCGACGCGGGACAGGTAGTGAGAAACGACGAAGCAGCGCGGCGCTTCTTCGAGGCCGAGTTCAGGCCCTACCTGGCCGGCAACAATGGCTCGAGCGAGGGTCTCTTCACCGGCTATTACGAACCCGAGCTCAGGGGCGCACGCCAGCGCGGCGGGCGCTATCTCACACCCATTCTGAAGCGCCCCCCCGACCTGGTGACGGTGGACCTCGGCCGCTTCCGCCCCGCCTGGCGGGGCGAACGGATTGCCGGCCGCGTCGTCCACGGCACCCTCGAGCCGTACGCGAGCCGGACCGAAATTGAACATGGTGCACTCGATGCGATGCATCTTGCCATTCTTTGGGTTGACGATCCCGTGGATGCCTTCTTCCTTCAAGTTCAAGGTTCGGGACGGGTCCGACTACCGGATGGATCGATCGTGCGTCTAGGCTATGACGGGCAGAACGGGCAGCCCTACATCGCGCTCGGCAAGGTCCTGGTCGATCGTGGCGCGCTCGCCCGGGATGCGGTGTCTCTTCAATCGATCCGCGCCTGGATCGTGAACCATCCCACAGCCGGTGCGGCGTTGATGGATCAGAATCCTTCCTACGTCTTCTTCCGTGAAATGACCGGCGCTGGCCCGGTCGGCTCAGAGGGAATCCCCCTGACGCCCGGGCGCAGCCTCGCCGTCGACGACCGGTTCATTCCTCTGGGCGCGCCCATCTTTCTCGACGCGTCGGATCGAGGTGGGCAGGTACGGCGGTTGCTGGTCGCACAGGACACCGGGGGGGCGATTACCGGACCGGTGCGTGGCGATCTTTTCTGGGGCTTCGGGTCCGAGGCTGAAGCGCGGGCAGGCACCATGCGCGCCCTCGGCCGCTACTACCTGTTATTGCCCAAGAGCATCGCGCCGCCCCCGCTGATTTCCAGGTAAGCGGGCCGCCCTCCTGAGACGAGGGAACAACCTCTCCGCGACGTCGGTGACGATGGGCCGCGCTGCACTTGAGATCACACACGATGATCGTGGCACGCCCGGATCCGTCCGGGGTCCCAACGATGGGTTGCTAAGCGGAGTTGGCCAACTCGCGCTGCTCTGACACGGCCGGTCTCTGCCGCTGTCACCCTCGGGTGAGCAACTTAAACGCATGAACCCAATCATTGCGGAGGAGACCGGGGATACACCAGAGGATACAGAGGGGTTCAATCGCACGAGCGGCTTCGGCCTTACCCATATCGGCCGTCTCCCAACCGAACTGATCGAGAATGCCGGTGACAATGCTCTTCGCCGCATCGTCGTTCCCGCATATGAACATGGTGGGCTTTCCCCCGCTGAATTGTGGGTGGACCATACACGCGTTGCCGACAGAATTGAACGCCTTCACGAACCGGGCGCCGGCAAACTCCCGCTGGAGACGCTCCATCAGTGATTCATTGAGATCGGTGAAGTACTTCAACACCCCGTTCGCGGGCGGCGCATCTGCAATGGGGTTTGTCGCGTCGATTACGACCTTTCCCGCCAGATTGGCCGCGCCTGCGGCGCGCAGGACCTCCGCCGCCGCCGTGCCCTTGACCGCCAGGACGAGGACTTCGGCGGACTTCGCCGTGTCGCCGACGCCGCCTACGCGCGCACGCGGATACTCCTTTGCCCAGTCTGCCAGTTTCGCAGGGACGCGCGTGCCTACCATCACCCCGTGACCACACTTGAGGAACCCGGCAGCCAGGACTTTCGCCACGTCCCCCGACCCTAGAATTCCGACGTCCATGTGCCGCCTTCTCCTTCCCTCAATGTGCTTTTCTACTCGAATTCGCTTTCCTATTCGCTTGACGCCCCACCCCGCGCTCCCGCCTACTCATTGAGCACGGACCAGGCACGCCGTGCCGGTTCGAGGACAGCGGTGATCTCGTTGGGTGGCGTATCGCAGGTGTCCGGTTCATAAAAAAAGCCCCGATCGGTGCCCGGAGGAGATCACCGGCTCTTCGGGCGCATCCCGAACCAGGGGAAGAGCGAGAGCCTGTACTGGGTTTGATCTGGCGGGAGCGACGGGATTTGAACCCGCGGTCTCCTGCGTGACAGGCAGGTGTGTTAAACCAGGCTACACCACGCCCCCCGCGATGGCGGCACTCCCGCCACAAGCAAGTTTACGGTCGCGATCCTACCCTGTCAACTACGCGATCCGGCACGGTAGATCAGCAGCGGCGATGCAGGAACCCGGACGCTCGGGGTGAGGAACTCTGTGGGGACTATCTGTGGGGACTAAGAGATGGGGACCTTGACGCGCCCCGGGGTTGACGGCCCCTGCGCGAGCAGTTCCGAGAGCTTATCGATCAGATCGGTGACGGTTGTGCCGTCCTCGGGAAAGGAGACGACGCCCGCGGAGATCATGAGCCGTTTTACGCTGAGGAGTTGGGCCGCCACGGCATCTTCTTCCAATCTCCGCATCAACCGCTGGAGGATGTCGACGGCGTTGATCTTGGCGACTCTCGGAAGCAATACCGCAAACCGCCCGGCCCCGTCGTGGGCGATCACGTCGACCCGCCGCAGCGAGGTTTGCAACACCTTGATGGCGCGCCGGAGCGCGAAATCTCTGTCGCTCTCCGCGACCGCATCGCTGGAGTAGTCCTCCAACTGAATCTCCGCGATGGAGAAGACGATCAGCAGCCCCGTACATCGTCGGATTTCGTCCGTAACAAGCTTCTGCACCCCACTCCACGGGAAAAGCGAACGGGAAGGATCGGCCCCCCCCATGTGCTGGACTTCCTCGTGCAGCCGAGCGGCCTCCAGGGCCGACACCCCCTGGGCGGCCATTCCGTGAACCCGTCGGAGCACGGACTCGGCAAAGGTCTCCGGGATATCGCCGAGCGCACACAGCCACCCGCGCAGCCCGCCGGCACGAATCAGAGGGACACATGCCAGGACCCGCTCCGGCTGGCCGTCGGTGCTTTGGATCCGATGGATCAACACCTCCCCGCCGACAGCTCCAGCGGGCAGAACGGGCAGCGACAGATCCCCCGGCGCGTGTCCGGCTTCCGCCCAGTCAAACCCTTGGGCGGCGACGAACCGGGGCAACTCATCCTCCCTCGTGACGTAGGCCACCCCTTTGGGCATCCCAACCGTCTCCAGAAAGACGCGGAGGAGAATTTCGATCACCCCCTCCACCCGCAGTTCTCCGGAGAGGTGGCTGGCCAGGTCATTGTAAAACTGCAGTTCCTGAAGCTGCGCCTCCATCTTTTCAGTGGCTTCCCGGAGACGACGATCCAGCAAATCCGTCCACCGGGCCCGTTCCAGCGTCGCCCGGTAATCCTGCACCAGCATGCCGAGGAACAGCGCCAGAAAGAATCCGCCGGCGATGACGGCCCCAAGCCGGAACCCGGTCGTCTCCAGCGCCGTCCCTTCCCCGGCGCGCGTCCACAGCAGGATGATTATCGCGGCCATCGCCAAAGATGCGGCAATGGCCTGGCGCAGGTTGAGCCGGGCCGCCGCCTCGAGAATCGTCAGGTAGTAGAGATAGAGAAATGGGCTGTTCAGGTTCCCCGAGATGATCACCACAAGCGTGACCACCAGAATGTCGAGGGCGATGATGAGATCAACCTTCCGGAAGAGCACGATCCAGCGAGGCCCGACCGCGAGGAGAATCACGTACGCGCCGAGGAGGACCACGATCGGGGTAACCGCTGGGTGGGTCATCGGAATGACCCCGAACCAGAGTGCGGGAATCAGCGTCAGCAGGAGCAATACCCGCGTCAGGCTGATCCACTCTTCGCAGGAGCGGGTGCCCAGGCGCATGAAGAACGCCACCGGCAACGGCGCCTCGGTGATCAGGTCTGCGCTCACAGCTCCTCCAACGCGGGGACCAGCCACCACCGTGGACCCCTCCTCACCGCGGCAAGCCAGGCGCTCCGACCGCGCAACCCCACATTCTGTGTGTGCCCCTTTCGGCATGTGCCCGGACATCGCCGGCGGCGGGGGAGGCGGCGTGTCCTCCCCTCCCCGGGAGCCTCGGGGTGACGGCGCAGTCCCCGGAGGCAGCCGACGGTCCTCCCTCCGTCCGTGCGTCCCGTGGGACGCGGCCACCTCTCGGCTCCGCCGGCGACGGAGGGATATGAAAAACCGCCGGCGGGCGACGGGCCGGGATCGTCGGCAACATCAAGGGGACGCGGCCACAGCTCCGCATCCCCTGATCCGCGAGGCGCGCCCGCCGGACCCCGGCCTTCGCCCTCTACGCGGCCGGCAGCCCAAGTGGGTAGCCGCCGCCCTCTAGGATCCGCTCGGCGATCGCCCGCCGGGCGGCAAGCGTGTTGCGGGGCGGCACGGCGAGAAGGCGGCGAACGCCGATGAGATCGCGCTCCAACTGCGGCCCCTCTTCGACCGCGGAGAGCATCTCGGCGGCGAGCCCCCCGAGTCGGCGGGCCATCGCGTCGACCGCGTAGGCCGCGATCTCCGTCATCAGCGGGCCGCCGTGGGTGCCCGCGCCCGCCGCCGCGCGGAGCACCGCGGATTCGGCGGCGAAGATCTCGATCATCCCGTCGCTGACCAAGGCGAGCACCTCCTGGTGCTCGTCGAGGCTTGGGCCGAGGCGGTCGAAGGCCCGCCCCAAGCCGGCCAGGACGACCGTCTTGGCGCGGGCGAGAAGGTCCCCCCGCTCCTCCTCCGGCGCGCCCGGATCCCGGCCGAGGTGCTCCGCCGCTCGCGCCGCCGCCTCCAACACGGGCAACCGCCCGTTCGCGGCCCGTCGCAGCAGTTGTCCGGCGATCACCAGCCGGTTGATCTCGTTCGTCCCCTCGTACAACCGGTTGATGCGGGCATCGCGGTAGGCGCGGGCGGCGGGGTAGTCTTCGATGAACCCGTAGCCGCCGTAGATCTGCACCATCTCGTCCACGACGAAATCGAGCGCCTCAGAGCCGAAGACCTTGTTGATCGCGCACTCGGGAGCGTACTCGGCGAGCGCGCGGGCGGCCTCCGCCGCGCCGCCATCGCCGGTTAAGTCGATCCCGTCGAGGGCGTGGTCGAGGAGGGCGCCGGTGCGGTACACCATGCTCTCCGCGAGGTAGATGCGAATCGCCATCTCGGCGATCTTCTTTTGGATCAACCCGAACGACGCGATCGGCCGGCCGAACTGCCGCCGCTCGCGGGCGTACGCCACCGCGTCGCGGAGGGCGTGTTTCGCCGCGCCGACGCATCCGGCCCCGAGTTTCAAGCGGCCCACGTTCAGGATGTTGAGCGCCACGACGTGCCCCCGGCCCACCTCGCCAAGGACGTGCTCGGCGCTGACGCGCACGTTGTCGAGGAACAGCGTGGTCGTGGACGACCCGCGGAGGCCCATCTTGTGCTCTTCGGGCCCCACGGTGAAGCCCGAGGTCTCCCGGTCGACGATGAAGCAGGTCACCTTGTTCGGCTCGACCTTGGCATAGAGGATGTAGACGTCGGCGATCGCGCCGTTGGTGATGAACTGCTTGCTCCCGGTCAGCCGGTAGCCGCCGTCCGGGTCCGGCACCGCGGTGGTACGGAGCGAGAGCGCATCCGACCCCGCGGTCGACTCGGTGAGCGCGTACGCCCCGACCAGTTCCGCGGTCACCATCCGGGGCAGGTAGCGCGCGCGCTGGGATCGCGTCCCGAAGAACACGATCGGCAGCATCCCGATTGTCACGTGTGCCCCCACGGTCGACGAGACCGAGCCGCGGGAGATGGTCTCGGCCAGCAGGAGCCCGGTGATCCGATCGAGCCCCACCCCGCCGAACTCCGGCGGCACGTCCGCCGCGAACACCCCAAGCGCGCCGATCTTCCGCAGCACCGACCGCATCAGCGGCAGGTCCTTCTGTTCCAAGCGGGCGTCGAGCGGACCCACCTCCTGCGCCAGGAAGGTCCGAACCGTCCGCGCGATCATGCGGTGCTCTTCGGAGAACCGTTCCGGAGTGAAGACCTCCTCGGCCGACGGTGGCTCAAGCAGCCACCTCGCTCCTTCCGCCCGCCGGGCGATCACCATCGCGCCCCCGCCTCTCCCCTCACGACGATGGAACCGGGGGGTAGACGTACCACCCCTTCCCGGTCTTGCGCCCGTAGTCGCCTCGCTCGTACCGCTCCACGATGCTGCGCGCCGGGCGCTGCGCCGGATCTCCGCTCTCCTCGAACCGCTGCATCCGCACGTTGTAGGCAACGTCGATGCCGTTGTGGTCCATCAGCTCAAACGGCCCCATCGGGTGGCGCAACCCCTTCTTCACCGCCAGATCGATGTCTTCGAACGACGCGATCCCCGCCTCGTAGAGGCGCATCGACTCGTCCATGATCGCGGCGAGGATGCGGTTGACGACGAACCCGGAGATCTCGCGGCGCAGGAGGATCGGCGTGCGGCGCATGCGCCGGGCGAGCGCCATCGCCTCCTCGGCGGTGGCCTCGCTGGTCCGCGGGTGCATCACCACCTCGACTAACTCCATCACCAGCGGCGGATTGAAAAAGTGCATGTTGCAGACCCGGTCCGCCCGCCCCGTCGCATCCGCCAGCAGCGAACTGCGGATCGTGCTCGAGTTCGTCGCCAGGATGGCGTGGGGCGGAGCGATTCGGTCGAGGGTGGCGAACACCTGGCGCTTTTCCGCCAACCGCTCGACCACGGCCTCGATCACAAAATCGGCATCCCGCGCTCCCTCTTCGATGCTGGTGGTCCGCCGGATCCGCCCCAGCGCCTGTTCGGCGTCGCCTTCCGAGAGCCGCCCCCGCTTCACCCACCGGGCCATGTGGGCGTGGTTGCTCGACCGGGCCTTTTCCAGTGCCTCCGCGCTCACGTCGACCACCGCCGTCCCACACCCGGCCAGCGCGCCGAGCATGGCGATCTGATGCCCCATCGTACCGGCGCCCACCACGCAGAGTCGCTGCACCGCATTCCCCCCCATCGCTTCGCTCCTCGGCGGCGTCGTCACCGCGCGGTCTGCCCGCCGTCCACAACCAAGACGTGCCCCGTGACGTAGTCGCTGGCCGGGCTCGCCAGGAACAGCGCCGCCCCCTTCAAGTCGTCTTCGCCCCCCCACCGGCCCATCGGAATCGTGTCGAGGATCGCCTCCCCCCGGTGCTCGATCAGCCACCGGGTCATCTTGCTCGGAAAGAACCCGGGCGCGATCGCGTTCACGGTGATCCGGTGCCGCGCCCACTTCACCGCCAGGTCTCGGGTGAAAGCGATCACCGCCCCCTTGCTCGTGCTGTAGCCGATCGCGTCCAAAACGCCCGCGTCCGCGCCAACCAATCCCGCCACGCTCGCGATGTTGACGATCTTCCCGCCCCGGCCGGCCTCGATCATGGCGCGACCCGCCGCGCGCGCCATGAGGAACACCCCGTCGACGTTGGTCTGCATGACCTTCCGCCAGGCCTCCACCGGCATCTCGAGGATTGAAGCGCCCCAGGTCGCCCCGGCGTTGTTGAACAAGATGTCTACCCGGCCGTATGCCTCGAGGGTGCGCGCGACCGCGGTTTCTACCTCATCGGCGCGACTGACATCACACGCGACGGCCCGCGCCCGGACACCGCGTTCGGTCAGGCGCGCCGCCGCCGCCGCCAGTTCGTCGGCCTTCCGCGCGGTCAGGACGACCGACGCCCCCGCCTCACCCAGCGCGGCCGCCATCTGAAACCCCAGGCCGCGCGATCCGCCGGTGACGATCGCCACCTTCTCCGAGAGGTCGAACAGCTCACGGACGTGCATCGGCGCCTCCGCCCGCGGACGACCCCGACGACGGGCCGCCCCCCCCGATCCGCCATCCCGGCGCGATGGGCGATTCCATGCGCCCGACGACAAAGACGAGATAGACGATCTCGAGAAGTCCCAAGGTGTTCACAACGAGCAGAACCACGAACCATCCGGTCTGCCCCGCGCGCGCCGCCCGCCACAGGGCGAGCCCCTTCCACACGAGCGTCCAGACCACGATCAGCGCGAGGACCCACGGGGGAAGGGCTCTCAGGGGGAACGGCTGCCACAGCGGAACCCCGGGCATTTGCCCCGACTTCTCGGCTCGGACGGCCGTCTCCTCCAGCGGCAGCGCCCCCGTTCCCGCGCCGGCGCCGGGCTGAAGTGAGCGGCGGATCGCGCGTCGAACACCTCTGCCGATGCCCTCCGAGTCCCCTTCTCCTGATGCGACGCTCGACGCCACCGGCGGTGCGCCCCGGTGGCCCCGCGTGCGAGGCTGAGGTGGCCACCCCGTCTCGCCACCCGACGCGGCGCGGGACGGACCTGGCCTGGGTCTCCCTCCTGCACGTCTGGAACGATGGGTTGACCGCGGGGCTCACCGTCCTCCTCCCCTTCATCGCCGCCGATCTCCACCTGGGCTACGCGCGGGCCGGCCTGCTTCGAACGGCCCATATTTTGGCGATGAGCGGGGCGCAGATCCCGCTCGCCGCACTGGCGGGGCGCGCGGGCGAGCGGGCCGTGCTCGGGCTCGGGTTGGCCTGGTTCGGCGGGGCCTGTGCCGCGCTCGGCGCCGCCGCCACCTTCGCGATCGCGCTGGGCTGGGTGGCCGCCGCGGGGATCGGTGCGGGGGCGTACCACCCCATCGCCACCAACAGGATCGCCCGCGTCGCCGACCCCCGCGGACGGGGCCGGGCGGTCGGCGCGCTCAACGTCGCCGGCGACATCGGGAAGTTTTCGCTCCCGGCGGCGGCGGGGATCCTCGCCACCCTGGTGGGGTGGCGGGCGGGCATCGCAAGCCTGGGGGGGCTCGGGGCCGCCGTCGGGCTGGCGTATCTCTGGGCCCACCGGCACCCCGGGGGTGACCCGCAACCGTCGACCGAGGAACCGGACCGCACGAGGGGAGCGTCGACCTGGTGGGGGATCCATCGCCCCCGGGCCTTCGCCGTGATGACGGCGATCGGGGTGATCGACCAGGGGACCCGGTCCGCGGCTCTGACCTTCCTCCCGTTCCTGCTGGTGGCGCGCGGATTTGGGAAGGCCGAAGTCGGCGGCCTCTTCGCGGTCATGACGCTCGGCGGCGCAACGGGGAAGTTCGTCTGCGGCTGGCTGACCGACCTGATCGGCGACCGGCCGGTGATCCTGACCACCGAAGCGGTCACGGCCGCCGGGGTGATCGGCCTGCTCTGGCCGCACGGCGCCGCGGTGTTTGCGGTCTACCTCACCGCCCTCGGCATCGTCCTGAACGGTACCTCATCGGTCCTCTATGCCGGGGTGGCGGCTCTGGTGGATCAGGTGCGGGGACAGCGCGCGTACGGGGTGTTCTATACGATCACGTTTCTGGGCTCTGCGATTGCCCCCGCCGCCTACGGCGTGATCGCCGACCGATCGGGGCTGGCCGCCGTGTTTTGGACGCTGGGACTCGTCACGATAACCATCCTCCCGCTCGCCCTTCTGTTGCCCCGACACGACTTCCCCGCCGCCGCACCGATCGCCCCCGGAGGCGCGTGACCCGGGGGGTCACCGCGGCCGCGCGCGCTCCCCGAGCACGGCGGCCGCACGATGGGCCGCGGCGATCACCCATTTCACGGGGACACCGTGCTGCTGGGCGAGGGCGCGGCACACCTCAAACTCGGGGGTCATCGTCAGCACCCCCGACAGATCCTCGGCGACCTTGACGGCAACGGAACCGAACTCGGTTTCGACCTCGACCCGGCGGCGCCCGACCGAAAACCGGGTCACCTCGTAGACCCTGACCCCCAGCGTGGTCGTCTCGGCGAGGAGAATGCCGTAGAGCGCCCGCACCCGGTCGGGAATCGCGAGCACCCGCAGGAGATGTCCGGGGCGGCCTTTCTTCATCACGGCGGGGATCGTCATCACATCGAGCGCGCCGGCCGCGAGCAACCGCGCTTCGACGTGCGGGAAGAGCTGCGGGTTCATATCGTCGATGGACGTCTCCAGAACCGCGAGCCGCTCGACGCGGGCGTCGGCCGATCCGGCGTCGATCCGCTCCGCCTCGGACGGTATCGATGCGGCTTCCCCCAGCGCCTCCCCCACGAACAGCCGGAGAACGTTGGCCCTCGGCGGATCGGCCTTCCCGGCCCCGACGCCGATGCCCTCCAGCCGCATGGGGGGAAGGGGCCCCCACCCGCTGACGAGGGTCCCCAGCAACACCGCACCGGTGGGCGTGAGCAGTTCGCCCTCGACCTCGCCGGCATACACCGGCATCCCTTCGATCAGCACCGCGGTGGCGGGGGCCGGGACCGGGATGATGCCGTGGTCGGTCCGGACCCACCCGCGGCCGAGATTCACCGGGGAGGCGACGAGACGGTCCAGGGCGAGGGCGCGCACCCCCGCCAAGACCCCCACGACGTCCACCAGGGTGTCCAGGCCTCCCAACTCATGAAGGTGCACCTCGGCGATCGGCGTCGCGTGGACCCCCGCCTCGACCGCGGCCAGCCGTTCCAGCACCCGCGCGGCGTTGGTAGCGAGGGCGCGATCGATCCGGCTCTCGGCGAGCAGTCGGGCCAAAACGGGATAGGGCCGCGAGTGGGGCGGTCCGTCCTCCAGGACCTCGACGCGAGCGGCCGGAACGCCGCGGCGATCGACACGGCTGATCGCGACCCGCACGGAAACGCCGAGGTCGGCGACGACATCGCGCAGCGCGGCCTCGGTCCAGCCGGCGCCCAGCAGCGCGCCGAGCAGCATGTCGCCGCTCGCCCCGCTCGCACAGTCAAGGTAGCCGATGCGCATCGGCGTCGCGGCTCACGGGGTGCCCGCCGTCGGCGGGCTGGGAGGCGCCCGCCGGGGTGGCATTGATGACCGCGGCCAGATACCCGGCACCGTACCCGTTGTCGATGTTGACGACGGCGACCCCCGGCGCGCAGGCGTTGAGCATGGTCAACAACGGTGCCAGCCCGTTGAGGTGGACGCCGTACCCCACGCTGGTGGGAACCCCGATCACCGGGACGCGGGTGAGTCCCGCCACCACCGCGGGGAGCGCGCCGTCCATCCCCGCCACGACGACCAGCGCCCGCGCGCGTTCGAGCAACTCCCGCTGGGCCGCCAATCGGTGAAGGCCGGCCACGCCCACATCGTACGCGCGGATCACCGCCGCTCCCATCGCCTCGGCGGTCCATGCGGCCTCCTCCGCCACCCCGATATCCCCCGTCCCGGCGGTCAGGACCCCGACGCAGCCGGTGGGGTGCCCGGGCGGCGTCCCGACGACGACGAGCGACGCCTCTGGGACGTGGCGGGCGTCCGGGATCGCCTGGAGCACCCGGGCCGCGACCTCCGGAGCGGCTCGGGTCAGCAGGACCGCGGCATCGGTCCGGCGCAGCGCCCGCGTGATGTCGACGATCTGCTCAAACGTTTTGCCGGGGCAGTAAACCGCCTCCGCCGCCCGGCGGCGGAGGGCGCGATGCGTGTCCACCTTCGCGAACCCCAGGTCGGCAAACGGCAGCCAGCGGAGCGCGTCGAGGGCGGCTTCGATGCTCGTGCGTCCCGCGCGCACGTCGCGCAGAAGGCGGCCGAGCGCGTCTTCGTTCACGGGCGCGCCCCCCCCGCCTCCCGCTGCGCCCGCAGCGCCTCCGCGGTCAGGGCGCCCGACCGGAGGCCGCGCGGATCGACCGCGACCTCGCGGAACCCAAGTGCCCGGAGCGCGACCGTCACTTGGGGCGCCAGGGTGAGGAGCCGAGTCATCTCGGTCAGCGGCACCTCGATCCGGGCGACCTCGCCGTGGTGTCGAACCCGAACTTCGGGAAAGCCGAGCCCGTGGAGCACGCGCTCGCCCTCCTCGACCTGGCGAAGGGCCACCAGGGTCACCGGCATCCCGTGCGGCAGGCGGGAGGCGAGGCACGGCGACGCCGGCTTGTCCCAAATCTCCAGCCCCCTCCCGCGGGCGAGCCCGCGGATCTCCTCTTTGGTCAGTCCGGCCTCGACCAGGGGGGCCCGCACCGCGAACTCCGCCGCGGCCCGCATCCCGGGACGGTAGTCCCCGAGGTCGTCCGCGTTGGCCCCGTAGACCACCGCGGCGAAGCCGAGATCTCCGGCCAGGGCGCCGAGACGCGTGAAGAGTGCGTGCTTGCAGAAGTAGCAGCGCTGGACGTCGTTCCGCCGGTAGCGGGGGTCCTCGAACTCGTCCGTCTCGACGATGAGGTGGCGTACCCCGATCGCCGCCGCGATCCGCCGGGCCACCGTGAGCTCGTCGCGGGCGAGCGAGGGGGAGACGGCGGTCGCCCCGACACACCGGTTCCCCAGCACCTCCGCGGCCGCGGCGAGCAGGTACGCGCTGTCCACTCCTCCCGAGAACGCCACGACCACCCCGGCGAAACCGCGCAGCGTCTCGTTCAGCCTCGCGACCTTGACCGCGAGCGGCTCGCGCGTCGGGCCGACGGGCTGGGGTGCCGCGCGCTCGAGCATGCCGGCCTGGCCTTAGACCGTCCGCGCGCCCACGGCCGCAGCCGCGAGCGGGGAGACGAGCGTGCCGTCGGCGCTGAACCCCAGCGCAAACGGCTTCGAGGTGACCTTGGCGTGCGGGGCGAGATCGGGGACGAGGGCGGTTGAGACCGCCACCTCTCCCAAGGCCAGCGTGTTCCGAATGTAGACAAGGCGCTCGGTCCCCGGCGGGGTCGGCCGTTGGGTGGTCAGGAGCGCCGTCCAGATGGCATCCCGATCGGCGACCATGATCACCGGCAGACGCGAGCCCTCTGTGATCGCAGCGGTGATGCCGTTCATGTAGGTGGGCTCGAGATCGATCTTGTCCACTACCCGCCGCACGGTCAGGTCCGCCATCCCAATCCCGGTGGCGTTGCCGTGGGTCTCCTCGGTCAGATCGAGGACCACGATCCGCCTGATCGTGGGGCCGCCGGTGACGTGCGAGAGATACCGACCGGTGATGTTCGGGTCCATGCCGTCGCCGCTGATGTTCTTCCCGATCTCCTGGACAACGAGCACGTCGATGTCCCGCACCGGCAGGCTGGGCATGAGCTCGCGCGCGCGTGCCAGGAGCCCTGGTTCCCGCTCCACGAACGCCTCGCTCGGCACGACGGCGATCTCGACCGGGATATCGTAGGCATCCTCGACCACCGCGACGCCGAACACCAGCGGCGTCTTCTCGCGCACGATCGGCCAGGCCTCGAGCAGCCGCGGACCGAGGTCGTTCGGGCCGGTGGCGTGGATCGACATCGCCCCCCGCTGCTTCCCGGCACCGATGACCGACATTTTGATCAGGCCGCTCTCAATCGGCCCACGGAACAGCGTGTGCGGCTTGACCCGGCCCACGACGACGGCGGCATCTGCGGCGAGGGCGTTCCGATCCCAAAAGACCCCGGACCCATCGCCGAGGCGGCCCAACTCGACGACCTCCATCCCCGAGACGATCGGCGCGCCGATCCGCGCCTCGGTCACCCCGAGCGCGGCGAGAACTTCCACCTGCCCCTCCGCCGTGGCCCCGCCGTGGCTGCCCATCGCCGGAAAGACGAAGGGCGCGGCGCCGTGGCGCTTCAACGCCGCGACCACGGCGGCCGTGATCCGATCGATCTCCGCCACCCCCCGGCTGCCCACGGCGACGGCGACGCGACCGCCCTTCGGGATCCGGCGCACAATCTCCGGAGCATCGATCCGCCGGTGAATCTCGGCGTCCACGTCGCAGCGGCCGGGCGTGGGCCACCGCTGGCTCACCCGCACCATTTCCGGGAGCGGCACTTCGCGCGGCGCACGGATGCCCCCCAAGGTCGTGGGCGCGATCCGATCCTGTGTCATCGCCATCCCTCCACCGTCGTTCACAGTTTGTAGCCGATCTTCCGGAGCAGATCGTGCCGCCAGGCCTTGCCCTCCTCGCCTTCGACCCCCAGCGGCGGCTGGCCGTCCACCACCCCCAGCACGCCCCGCCCATGCCCGGTGGCGGCCACGATCACCTCGACGGGGTTTGCCGTCGCGCAGTAGATCTGGCAGACCTCCGGCACCTGCCGCACGGCGCCCAGGACATTGACGGGGTAGGCGTTCCCCAGCATGATCAGGAAGGTGTGCCCGCACCCCACGGCCGCGGCGTTTCGGGCGGCCAGGTCGACGAGCGCGGAATCGGTCCCGGTCGTGCGAACGAGGCGCGCGCCGCTGGCCTCGCAGAACGCCAGCCCGAACCGGATGCCGGGAACCGCCCCCACCAGGGCCTCGTGCAGGTCCTCGACGGTCTTGATGAAGTGGGACTGGCCAAAGATCAGGTTGAGCCCGTCCGGGTTCTCCAGCGGCACCGCGTGCAGCTCCATGCGCGACCCTCCGACTAGGGTTCTTCCACCGCGGCTTCCCGCACTCCTGGCCCCGCGAGGGCCGCCCTCCGCCCGCGGAGAAGTATCGGGCGTGCCGGCGGACGATCCCCCCGCGGCGCAAGAGGTGGTCGATGCACCTGCTCAACGATCGGGACGCCGAGACGGTACGGGCCCGGCTGGCCGCCCTCGCCCAGCCCGTCCGGCTCGTCTACTTCACCGAGGGCACCTCGGGACTGATCATCCCGGGTCGGGAGTGCCGGTACTGCGCCGAGACCCTCCGGCTGCTGGAGGACGTCGCCGGCTGTTCGGCGCAGGTCACCCTCGAGGTCCACGACCGCCTGACCGACCCCGAACCCTTCGGACGCTACCGGATCGACCGGGTCCCCGGACTGGTCGTGCTGGGGGCGCAGGACTTCGGGATTCGCTACTACGGGCTCCCCGCGGGGTACGAGCTCGGGACCCTGCTGGGCATCATCGTGGATGTGGGACGCGGGGGCGCGGACCTCAGCGCGGACGCCCGGGGCGCCCTGGCCCAGCTTGCCGGTGACGTTCACCTTCAGGTGTACGTCACCCCGACCTGACCGCACTGCCCGCGTGCAGCCAGGCTGGCTGCGGCTCTGGCGATTGAAAGCCCGCGCGTGCGGGCGGACATCATCGAGGCGGCGGAGTTCCCCGATCTCGTCGAGCGGTACGCGGTGCGCGGCGTCCCGAAGACGATCTTGAACGACCGGCTCTTCATTGACGGCGCGGTTCCCGAGTCCGACCTCGTCGCCGCGGTCGGACAAGCGGGCGGCGATGGCGCCGGTGCGGAGGGAACGACATGAACGCCACGGTGCGCTGGACGTCGGGAATGGGATTCAGCGGGCTGGGGGCGGCGGGAGTCTCCATCGCCATGGACGCCCACCCGGAGCACGGGGGCCGGGACACCGGTCCGTCGCCGATGGAAACCGTGCTCCTGGCGCTGGGAGGATGCACCGGCATGGACGTGGTCAGCATCTTGCAGAAGATGCGGGCGCCGCTTTCGGGTCTCGAGATCCGGATCGTTGCCGAGCGGGCGGACGCTCACCCCAAGGTCTTCACGCGGATCGCGCTGGAGTACGTCTTCTCCGGTAAGGATCTCACCCCGGAGCAGGTGACCCGCGCCGTGGAACTCAGCCAGACCCGCTACTGCTCGGTTTCGGCGATGCTGCAGAAGGTGACGGAATTCACCTACACCTGGCGAATCGACGCCTGAGCTCCCCGCGCGGAAGGTCGGCGGCACTGCCGGGCGTGGGAGGCTACACCATCCCCCGCAGCCGCAGGCGCACGTCGTTGGGACTGTCCGCGTACTGCATCCCGGTGTCCGTATCGATCGCCCCACTCTGGATGAGCTGGTAGACGGCCTGATCGAAGGTCTGCATCCCGTCCTGGTTCCCCGCCTGCATCGCCGTGCGGATCCCGGCGATGTTGCCCTTCTTCAACAGGTCGCGGATGTGGGGGGACGCCAGCATGAGCTCGACGGCGAGCACCAGCCCCTCCCCGCCCCTCCGCGGGACCAGCCGCTGGGAGATCACCCCGAGCATGTTCAGCGACAGCTGCAGCTGGACGTTGCCGTGGGCTTCCTGGGGGAAGAAGTGCAGGATGCGCTCGATCGTCTGGCTGGCGTTGGTCGAGTGCAGGGTGCTGAGGACGAGGTGGCCGGTCTCGGCGAAGTGGACCGCCGCGGTCGCGCTTTCCACGTCCCGCATCTCCCCGATCAGGATGACGTCGGGGGTCTGGCGGAGGGCGTCGCGCAGCGCCGTGTTGAAGGAATCGCAGTCCGTTCCGACCTCGCGCTGGCTCACCAGGCTCTGGTGGTCGGCGTGTACGAATTCGATCGGGTCCTCGATCGTCACGATGTGCCCGGGCGCGTGGCGATTGCGATAATCGATCATCGCGGCCAGGGTTGTGGACTTGCCCGACCCGGTGGGGCCGGTGACCAGGACCAGCCCGCGGGGGGCCATCGACAGGTCCGCGATCGCCCGGGGGATCCCCAGTTCCTCGAACGTCGGGATCTCGCTCTTGATCCGGCGGATGACGATGGCCGGGGAGGACCGCTGCATGTAGATGTTCACCCGGTACCGGCCCAGCGCCGGGGTGAAGTAGGCGAGGTTCACCTGCTGCCGTTCATCGAACTCCCGCTGGTGTCGCGGCTGCATCATCTGCCGCGCCAGCTCGTCGACCGCCGCGGAGGTGAGCGGGGCCGTCCCCAGCGGGGCGAGCTGGCCGGCGATCCGCAGCGTCGGCGGGGCGTCGGTCTTCACGTACAGGTCCGACGCCTCCCGGCTCGACATGTGGATGAGCAGATCGTTGATGTCCATGGGTCAGCGGTTCGTCCGCATCCCGGCGAACTCCCCGCGTCCTCCACCGGAGGCGTCCTGACCGAACGCCTGCTTTTCGACGGCGCGCCGGAGCGCCTCGTCGTTGCTGATCTTTTGGGTCTTGACGAGGGCCTTGAGGGCCTGATCGAGCGACTGCATGCCCTCGCGCGCGCCGGTCTGGATCGCCGACGGGATCTGGTGGACCTTGTTCTCCCGGATCAGGTTGCGGATCGCCGGGGTGGCCACCATGATCTCCATCGCCGCCACCCGGCTCTTGCCGTCGATCGACGGCACCAGGCTCTGCGCCACGACGCCCAGCAGGGCATCGGCCAGCTGGACGCGGATCTGCTCCTGCTGATGCGGCGGGAAGACGTCGACGACACGGCTGATCGTCTGCGGGGCGTTGTTGGTGTGCAGGGTCGAGAGCACCAAGTGGCCGGTTTCCGCCGCCGTCAGCGCCTGCGCGATCGTCTCGAGGTCCCGCATCTCGCCGACGAGGATGATGTCCGGGTCCTCGCGCAGCGCGCTGCGCAGCGCGGCGGCGAAGGACATCGTGTGCGGGCCGACCTCGCGCTGGTTCACGTTGCACTTCTTGTGCTGGTGGATGAACTCGATCGGGTCTTCGATCGTGATGATGTGGTCCTCGCGGTTGTCGTTCATGTGATCGACCATCGCGGCGAGCGTGGTCGACTTTCCCGACCCGGTGGGGCCCGTCACCAGGACCAGCCCGCGATCTTTCATCGCGAGGTCCTTCAGGATCGGCGGCATCCCCAGATCGTCGAGCGACTTGATCTTGGATGGGATCAGGCGCAGGACGATGCCTTCCCCCAGCCGCTGCAGGAACGCGTTGACGCGGAACCGCCCTACCCCGGTCAGCTCCAGCGAGAAGTCCAGGTCGTGGGTCGCTTCGTACCGCGCCTTTTGCTCGTCGGTGAGGAGATCGTAGAGCATGTTGTGGATGTCTTCTCGGGTGAGGACCGACTTATCCAGCCGGGTGAGCTTGCCGTGCAAGCGCAGCGTGGGCGGAGAGCCGACCGTCAGGTGCAGGTCGGAGGCGTTCTGCTCCTTGGTCTGAACGAGAAGATCGGTGATGTCCATTACGCTCCCTCCACCACTCGGGATAGCTCCTCCAAGGAGGTCAACCCGTCCTCGACCAGCGCCTGGCCCTGCGTCCGCATGAATGCGCCCACCACCTGGCCGACGTGGGCGAAGATCGCGTCACGCGGACCCGCGCGGAGCTGCAGCCGGTCGCCCGGGCTGACGTGCCAGGCCTCGGTGAGGACGCGGTACCCCCGAAACCCGGTGAAGCTGCACGCGGCGCATCCCCGGGGGGTGAACGTGAGCCGCCCGTCGCCGGCGCCCGACCCGCGGAGCCGCTCCTTGCACTCCGGACAGAGCAACCGGATCGGCCGGGCGGCGAGGACGGCGCGCAGGGTGGATGCGGTCACCGCCCCCCCGACCGCCTCGAGGGCCTGGCCGAGCAGCCCGACCACATCGTCCTGGGGGTGTCCGATCACGAGGTGACGGACGCGGGACCATTCCAGCGCGCTGACCAGGGTCGGTGCCCGCGAGGCATCGTCGATCGCAATCAGGTCCGCGCCCGTGCCGCATGCCCCGTGGAGCAGGGGCACCGCCTCCTGCGGCGATCCGACCACCACCTGGCTGACCGCGGAATCCCGGTAGATCGGCAGGGTCTCCAGCGACCAGATCTTGCCCTCGGAGGCCCCCGGCAAGATCGCCCGAATCAAGGTCATCCGCACGAATGGGTCCGCACAGCCGATGAGCAGCGCACCGTGGGGGCCGTGCAGGCTCCGGCGGAGGGCCTGCGTCGTCTGTCCGTCCACCCCCAGGGGCACCAGGTCCGGCGCGCCCGTGCGGTAGGGGTAGAGGGCCACCGTCGCCGCGGGTCCCACCGTCGTGGCGAGGACGGAGACCACCGCGTGGGCTTCGACCTCGCCCACCCGGACGGTTGCGGCCGCTTGGGAGGTCGACGCCTGCCCGAGGCCGGCGAGGTCCCGCAACTGTCGGATCACCCCGGCGTGGAGCTCCTCCGGGTGCCCGGCGCGGTCGACCAGGACGCCCTGCAGCCGGTACCGCACCCGCGGCTGTCCTTCGATCGTCGGATCGAAGTAGATCTCGGTCGCCGCCTGCTGCAGCGCCTGCGCGAGGTGGAACTGGAGGTACTGCGCCTCCGCCGCGCGGACATGACGCCTCGGCGATCCGTTTCCGCGGGTGTTCAGGTTGCGCAGCATCTCCTCGATGTTGGAGGCGAGCGCGACCGCCCGGTTGACCTGCAGTCCGGTCTGCCCCGCGACCTCGTCGACGGTGAGCTGGTCGGTCGGGTCCGCCATCGCCAGCGTCACCTGCTGGCCGAATTTGTGAATCGGCATCACGTGGCGCTCACGCAGGAACTCTTCCGGCAGGAGCCGGACCACCTCGTCATCGATGATATCGCCGCTCAAGAAGATGTACGGGTACATAAGCTGGTTGCTCAGCGCCCAGGCGACATCGTCCTCGGTCGCCGATCCCTGCTCAACCAGGACTTGCCCGAGCCGCTTCCCGGTCTGGCCCTGAGCCGCGATGGCCTTGGTCAATTGCTCCTGGGTGATCAGCGACGTCGCCAGCAGAATCTCCCCGAGCTTTCCCGGCTTCCCTGGAGTCGACACTGTCGATCCCCCCCAACATGCTTCCGTCCCCGTCCGACAGACGACAGCGGGTCGAGGCGCTCGGGCTCCACCGCCACCAGGGGCGAGGGCCGGTACGCACCGAGACCTCGGATCCCGGCCGGCGTGGCCGAGACTGCGTCATCTTTGTATGTCCTCCGCGGGGTCGTCGCAATCGGCTACGCTCTACTAATGCCCAAGAGAAATGTCCGATCGGACACCAAGTTTGCCGCCGGACAAACACCGGCGGGCCGCCGGGCTCACCGCGGCCGCGGACGGCGATGGGAAGAGACCCACCCTCCGCCTCCGAAGCGTTGGCGCGGGGCGGGCGCGACCGGATATACTCAACCCTGAGGTCGCCACCGATGATGCTGAGCAGCGGGAAGCTGACGAACCTGATGCGCCTCGCCGACGCGTCGGGGCGGTTGAAGATGCTCGCCGTCGACCAGCGGGACTCCATGCGCGCCCCGCTCGCCGCCGCCACACGACGCCGGCCGGAAGACATCACCTATGATGAACTGGCGGCGACCAAGACCCTCGTCGCCGAAGTCCTGTCGTCCCACTCGACGGCGATCCTGCTGGACCCCATCTACGGGCTGCCCCGGGGGATCACCGCGGTGGGTGGCTCCGCCGCCCTGCTCGTGGCCGTCGAGGACTCCCCCCCCGCCCTGCTCGGCCCGAGTCGGGAGCGGAAGATGGCGCTGATCGACGGGTGGTCCGTGGCCCAGGCAAAGCGGGCGGGGGCGAACGCGGTGAAGTTACTCGTCTACGACACGCCGGAGGCCTCCGCCGAGGTGCGCGCCCACCACCGCGACCTGGTGCGCAGGGTCGGCGAGGAGTGCGTATTGCACGATCTGCCGTTCCTGCTCGAGGTGGTCGCCTACCCGATCGAGGAACCGGGCGAGGACACCCCGGAGTTTGCCCTCAAACGCCCCCGCCACACGATCGCGGCCGCCCGGGAGTTCTCGGACCCGGCCTATCATGTGGACCTGCTGAAGCTCCCATTCCCCGGCGACCTCAAGTACACGCGGCAGTTCCGCGACGCGGTGTTCGACCCCCGAGAACGTCCGGCCGTGTACACCCTCGACGACATCCGGGGCTTCTGCCGTGACCTCGATGCGGCGGCGGGGCGTCCTTGGGTCATCTTGAGCGGCGGAGTCGGGATTCGCGAGTTCCTCGCGAACCTGGATCTTGCGGTCGATGCCGGAGCCAGCGGCTTCTTGTGCGGACGCGCGATCTGGCAGGACGTGCTTCCCCTCCACCCGGATCGACAGGCGATGCGGGCTTTTCTCGCCTCGACGGCCTCTCACAACTTCGACCGCGCCAACGCCGTGGCCGAGCGGGCGCGCCCGTGGTTCGACCACCCGCACTTCGGCGGGTGGGGGCAGATCAGGCTCCAGGGCGGCGGCGCCGACTGGTACCGGCGGTACGGGGCTCCACCGCCGCTTTGAGTCGGGCAAAATCCTCGGGGGTATCGAGGTCCACGGCCGCCGCCTCCGGCAACGGCACCTCCGCCACCAGGTCGGGATGCTGCCGGATGAGCCGCCGCCCGCCCGCGTCCCCCTGGAGACCCCTCGCCTCCGGGAAAAGCGCGCGCCCGATCAGCGTGGGGGCACCGGCCACCCCGCCGTACCGCGAGGCGACGAGCGGCTTTCCCGTGCGGCGGTGGACGTCGATCAGCGCATCGATCACGGCGGCGTCGATTCGGGGTTGGTCCCCCAGCAGCACGACCGCCGCCTCACATTCAGGGGGCAGTGCCGCGATCCCCGCCCCAAGCGAGGTCCCCATTCCCTCGCGGTAGCGGTCGTTGACGACGAGATGGACGCCGGGGTCGCGGACCGCCGCCGCAACGTCATCCGCCCGAGCGCCCAGGACGACGATGATCTGCTGACACGCCGACGCGCGGGCCTGCTCGATGACGTGGCGGAGCAGGATGCGGCCCGAGAACGTCAGGAGCGGCTTGGGCGTCCCCATGCGCCGCGACTCGCCGGCGGCGAGGATGACGGCGGCGATCATCGCTCAGGACGCCGGCGCGTGAATCGGCCCGACCCGATCACGGAGCGAGGCCGTCGCCCGACCGTTGCGGACCGCCAGGATCTCCGCCAGAATGCTGAGCGCGATCTCCTCGGGAGAGTCGGCACCGGTGTCCACCCCGACGGGTCCGTACACCCGCGAGCGCCGGGCGCCGTCGAGGACCACCCCATCCTTCCGCAGTTCGGCGAGCAGTTTGTCCGTCCGCGCGCGGGGGCCGAGGAGGCCGATGTACCGCGCGGGGGTCTCCACCAGGCACCGGAGGATCTCGAGATCGTGGAGAAAATTGTGGGTCATGACGACGACGAAGGTGTGGCGGTCGATCCGCGCGGCCTTGGCCACGTCTCGATCCTGGACCAGGAAAACCTCATCGGCTCCGGGGAACCGTGCCTTTGTCGCATACGCCGGCCGGCTGTCGGCGACCATGACCCACCATCCCTGCGCGTGCGCCAGGCTCACGAGCGGCAGCGCGTCGTGACCGGCGCCGCAGACGAGCAGGGGGAGGGGCGGCGCGACCACGTCGATGAACAGCTCCCCGAGCCCGCCGGGAAGTTCGAGGGGCACCGTCGCCGCCGTCCCGGCCGCGATCCGGTCGCGGGCGGCGGCCGCCGCCAACGCGTCGGTCACCGCATCGCCGAGCGAGCCCTCGACCGTTCCATCCTCCCCCACGAAGAGCCGCGCGCCGACGGGGACCCGGCCGTCGGGAGACGGGGAGGCAATCACCGTGGCGAGCGCCGCAAACCGGCGGGCGTCGATGCACCCCTGGAGCAGCGCCCCGTAGTCCGGCACAGCCTGGGGCCGCACCGCCTCCACGAACACGTCAATCGCCCCGTTGCAGCCGAGCCCGAGCCCCCAGACCGCGTCGTCGTCCGCGGTCAGGTCATAGGTCAGCATGCGCGGGCGCCCGGTGTCCAGGACCTCGCGCGCGGCCTCGGCCACATCGCCCTCCAGGCAGCCGCCGCTGATTGAGCCGAGCGTCGTCCCGTCCTGCCGGATCAGGAGGCGCGCACCGGCGCGGCGGTAGGTTGAGCCCTTCACGCGCACGATCGTGGCCAGCGCCGCCGACTCCCCCCGCGCCCGCAGGCCGGCGAGGGCGCCCAGAATCTCTCGGATCTCCTTCATGGTCGGTCTCCTCGTTTGCGACTCGTCCTCCGCACCCGGCGCACCCCGGCCCGCGGGCTGTGGAGGTACCGCTCCAACTCCCGCAGACCGTTCAGGTTGTGCGCGGAGGCGAAGACATCGACGTAGGGCAGGGCCGCGCTCATCCCCTGGGTGACGGGCTCGTACCCCGGGCTGCCCAGAAGGGGGTTGAGCCAGATCACCCGTCCGGCGCGGCCGTGGAGATCACGCATCGCCGCCTCGAGCACCTCGAGATCCCCGGTGTCCCATCCATCGCTGCAGATGACCACGATCGTCCGGGCGTCCACGAGCCGCCGGCCGTACGCGTCGTTAAAGTGCTTGAGGCTGGCGCCGATCTTGGTCCCCCCCGACCAATCGGGAACGCGCTGCGAGGCCTCCCGAAGCGCTTCGTGGATGTCGTGATGCCCGAGCACATCGGTCACCCGGGTGAGGGACGTGCTGAACAGAAACGACTCGACGTGGCTGAGGGCTCCCTGGAGCGCGTAGACGAACTGGACTAGGAATCGGCTGTAGATGTCCATCGAGCCGCTGACATCGCAGAGCAGCACCAGTTTGGCCTTTCGAATCTTGCGCCGCCGCCAGACCAGCTCGAAGACGTCCCCGCCGGTACGGAGGCTGCGGCGCATCGTCCGCCTCAGGTCGACGAAGGACCCCCGCCGGGCCGCTCGGGTGCGGCGGGAGAGGCGGGTGGCGATGAGGCGGGCGATGACGATGATCAGGTCGGTGATCGCCCGAAGCTCGTCGGCGCTGAACGCGCTGAAGTCCTTCCGGCTGCGCCCTTCGGCGGGACTGTAGGCGGGGACCTCCCGCTCGTCCTCCGCCTCGCCGCGCTCGTCCCATTCGGTGACCACCACGTCGCTGCCCCGCTCGTTTCCCGCCTCGCCCGGACCGGCGGGGTCGTCGTCCGCTTCGTCCTGGGGGGCCGGACCACCGGCCAGCGCGGGGCCCTGCCAGAAGCGCACGAACTCCTCATCAAACACCGGGAGATCGTCCGTGTGCGAGCAGAACACCGTCCGCAGCGAGAGGCGCACCGCGTCGCGATCGGCGAGATCGATCTCCGTCAGGGCGCGCAGGGCATCGCTGACCTCCGCCGGCCCGACCAGGAGCCCCCGGCGCCTCAGCCGCCGGCCAAACGCGGTGACGTTCCCGGCGAGGTCTCCCGGGCGCGTCCAGGCCGGCCTGCCCGGCGCCGCGGCGCCCCCCGCCGGCGTCTCAGCGCCCCTTGGGGAGTTGGGCGGCCAGCGAGGCGATCCGCTCGGAGTTCCAGCCATCGCCGCTCTGCCCCACCGCGTCGATGTGCTCCAGGATCGGTCCCAGGTACTGCGTGCGCACACGGGTCAGGTCCTCTTGGTCTTTGCAGAGGCACCCGAGGGTCTCCTCGACCGCCGCCGGATCGAGGTGGTCACGGTGAAGCGCCAGCAGCGCCGCGCTCCAATCGAGCGTCTCGGCGATCCCCGGCACTTTGTCGAGGTTGACCCCGCGCACCATCTGCATGAATGCGCCGATCTGCCGGGCCAGGCGATCGTTGATCCCCGGCACCTTGCGGTGAATGATGGAGAGTTCTTTCTCGAACGTCGGATAATCGATCCACAGGTACAGACAGCGACGGCGCAGCGCGTCGCTGAGATCCCGGGTGCGGTTGCTGGTGAGGACGACGTAGGGGACGTGCCTCGCCTGGATCGTCCCGATCTCGGGGATGCTCACCTGGAAATCCGAGAGCACCTCGAGCAGGAATGCCTCAAACTCCTCGTCCGCCCGGTCGATCTCGTCGATCAGAAGCACCGGCGCCTGGTCGGCGGTGATCGCCTGGAGGAGCGGGCGCTTGAGCATGAACGACTCGCTGAAGATCATCTGCTCTTTCTCCGCCACCGGCAGGTCGGAGCTTTCCTCGAGTTTGATCCGGAGCATCTGCCGCTGGTAGTTCCATTCGTAGAGGGCCGTGTGCACGTCCAGCCCCTCGTAACACTGCAGCCGGATCAGCTGGGTGTCGACGGCGCGCGCCATGACCTTGGCGATCTCGGTCTTTCCCACCCCGGCGGCGCCCTCGATCAGCAACGGCTTATGGAGCACGACGCTGAGGTGGATCGACAGCGCCACATCGCGCTCGGCGATATACCCCTGCTGCCGCAGCGTTTCCATGATCTGGGCAATCCCGCCGAAGGCCTCCGGCGCACGCGATGCTGATCCCATCTCGGTACCCGCTCCTCCCAAGGAACCTGCGTCTCGATGCGGCGTCCGTGCCCGACGGCACCATCCGATCACCGCAACCGATTTATTCTAGCATACCTGTTGCGGCCGGAGGGCCAGCGGCGACGGGGCACGCGGCGCGCGCGCAGCGCCGACGCGGCGGCGAGCGCGCCGCCCAATGCGAGATCGTGCTTGCGCGCGTGCGAGAGCCGCTTCAGCAGGCGCTCGAGGGCGAGCCCCGCGCGCCGGGTCGGGCATCGCCAGAGCGCGGCAAACACCTGGGGGCCCCGTCCCCGCGTGTAGCGCGAGGCGCGCCCCCCGCGGTGCGCGGCGAGGCGGCGCACGGGGTCCACGGTATACCCGGCGTAGTAGCTGCCGTCGGCGCACCGCAGCAGGTAGGCGTAGTGCGTCCGCGCCCGCTCCATCGCCTGGAGGGATTCGCGTGCGGGGCACGCATCCCCGCCGGGACGCCGATGAGGATAGGAGTTGGTCGGGACCCTATCGAAGGAACAACTCCCCTATGAGCACACGCTACGCGGGCGCGCGCGTCCCGCGCAACGAGGATCCGGCGCTCCTGCGCGGCCGCGGCCTGTTCGTCGACGACCTCGCCCTGCCGAACCTCGCCCACGCCGCGGTGCTGCGTAGTCCGCACGCACACGCCCGCATCGTACGGATCGATGCCGGCCGCGCCCGACGCGCCCCGGGGGTGGCCGCGGTCCTGACGCACGCCGACCTGGGCGAGTTCGGCGGCCCCCTGCCGATGCTCATCCCCCACCCCACCCTCATCCACCCGAAGACCCAACAACCCCTCGCCTCCAGCGTCGTCCGGCACGTCGGAGAGCCGGTGGCGTTGGTCGTCGCCGAGAGCCGGTACGCGGCCGAAGACGCGTCGGACCTGATCGAGGTCGAATACGCGCCGCTGCCCGCCGCGGTCGACCTCACCGCGGCCGCGGCTCCGGGGGCGCCGCTCGTCCACGCGAACACCGGGACCAACGTCTGCGCACACTACACGCAGCGGGTGGGGGATGTCGAGCACGCGATGGCCCTTGCTCCGCATCGGTTTCGGGAGCGGCTGGTCGTCGATCGCGGGACGGCCTCGCCGATAGAGACCCGAGGGGTCGTCGCCTCGTGGGACCCGCGCACGCAGCGGCTCGAGATCTGGGACAGCACGCAGGCGCCCATTCCGATCCGCAACGGGCTCGCGGCGATGTTCCACCTCCCTCAGCCCAGCGTCCGGGTCGTCGCCCCCGACGTCGGCGGGGGGTTCGGACCCAAGGTGATGATGTTCTACCCCGAGGAGATCCTGGTGCCGCTGGCGGCGATGCGGCTGGGGCGGCCCGTGAAGTGGATCGAGGACCGGCGGGAGCACTTCGTCGCGACCAACCAGGAGCGCGAGCAGATTCACGACGCGGAGATCGGCCTGGACGAGACCGGCCGGATCCTCGCCCTCCGCACCGTCTTCCTCTATGATGCCGGCGCCTACTGTCCCTACGGCCTGATCGTGCCGATCGTCGCCAGCACCACCCTCCCCGGCCCCTACCGTCTTCCGAACTATCACGCCGAGTTCAACGCGGTCTTCACCAACAAGACCACCGTGAGCCCGTACCGGGGCGCCGGGCGGCCCCACGGCGTCTTCGTGATGGAGCGGTTGTTGGACCGCGCCGCGTGCGAGCTCGGGATCGACCGCACCGAGATCCGCCGGCGCAACCTCATCCAGCCCGACGAGTTTCCCTACGCGGTGGGCCTGATCTATCAGGACAACGCACCGGTCGAATACGACAGCGGGAACTACCCCCGCTGCCTCGAGCACGCGACGGAGATGATCGGATACGCGGGGTGGGCCGACCAGCAGGCGGCCTACCGTGCGGCCGGACGCTGCGTGGGGCTCGGGGTGGCGTGCTACGTCGAGGGCACCGGCATCGGTCCCTACGAGGGCTGCCGGGTGACCGTGGACCCCTCGGGAAAGGTGTTCGTCTCGACCGGGGTGGGCACGCAGGGGCAGGGGCACATGACCTCGTTCGCCCAGCTCGTCGCCGATCAGCTCGGGGTGACGCCGCGCGATGTCGTCGTGCGGACCGGTGACACCGACGGGTTCCGGTGGGGGACCGGCACCTTCGCCAGCCGCGCTGCGGTCGTCGCCGGCACCGCGGCCTCCCTCGCCGCCCAGGCGGTCCGCGAGAAGACCCAACTTGTGGCCGCGACGCTGCTGGAGGCACGTCCGAAGGAGATTGACCTCGCGGAGGGCAAGGTCTTCGTGCGGGGGGTCCCCGCCCGCGCGCTGTCCCTCGGCGAGGTGGCCGCGGCGGCCAACCCCTTGCGATTCGCAATGCCCGCGGAGTGGGAGGGACCCGGCCTTGAGGCCACCCGCTACTTCGCGCCCCCGCGGGGGACGTTCAGCAACGGGGTGCACGCCTGCATCGTGGAGGTCGATCCGGAGACCGGGATGGTATCCCTCCTGCGGTACGTCGTCGTCCACGACTGCGGCCGCCTGATCAACCCGATGATCGTCGAGGGGCAGATCCACGGCGGGGTCGCCCAGGGCATCGGCGGCGCGTACTGGGAGAAGCTGGCGTACGACGCGCAGGGACAGCCGCTGGCCACGACGTTCATGGACTACCTGCTGCCCACGGCGGTGGAGGTCCCCCCGATCGAGGTCGGGCACGAAGAGACCCCCACCCCGCTCAACCCCCTCGGGGTGAAGGGAGCCGGGGAGGCCGGGGTGATCCCCGTGGGGGCGGCGATTGCGCAGGCGGTAGAGGACGCGCTGCGTCCGTTTGACATTCACATCACCGAGATGCCGCTCAGCCCCAACCGGGTGCGGCAGCTCGTGGCGAAAGCCCGGAGGACCCCATGAAGATCGACGGCACCAACACGCTCCCCGCATCGGTCGACACGGTGTGGAAGACGATCAATGACCCTGAGGCCCTCCGGCGGTGCACGCCGGGGCTCAAAGAGCTCAAGGCGATCAGCCCCGACAACTACGCGGCCACGCTGCAGATCGGGATCGCGGCCGTGAAGGGGACCTACGCCGGGACCCTCCGCATCACGGACAAGCAGGCCCCGACCCACTATCGGATCATCCTCGAGGGAACCGGGGGGGCCGGCTTCATGAAGGGCGAGGGCACCGTGGATCTCGAACCGCAGGGGGACGGGACGCTGCTGAAGTGGGTCGGCGACATCCAGATCGGCGGCCTGATCGCGGGCGTGGGGCAGCGGATGCTGGGAGGCATCGGGAAGATGCTGATCGGACAGTTCTTCAAGTGCCTGGAGGAGTCCCTGGGGAGCGGGTCGTGAAGCCGGCCGCGTTCGAGTATCACACCCCCCGCACGGTCGACGAAGCGGTGGCGCTCCTCGCCCGATACGGCGAGGAGGGAAAGGTGCTCGCCGGCGGGCAGAGCCTGGTCCCCCTGATGAACATGCGCCTGGCCCGCCCGGCGAACATCATCGACATCAACCGGATCGATGCGCTGGCGTATCTCCGCCGTGAGCGCGGCGTGCTGCGGCTGGGCGCGCTCACCCGCCAGCGGGCGGCCGAGCGGTCCCCGATCATCGCGCAGCACTGTCCGATTCTCCGGGACGCGCTGCGCCTGGTGGGCCACGCGCAGATCCGAAACCGCGGGACCGTGGGCGGGAGCATCGCGCATGCGGATCCGGCCGGGGAGCTTACCGCGATCCTCCTGGCGTTGGATGGAGAGGTCACCGTGCGCGGCCCCAAGCGCACCCGGGTCATCGCGGCCGCGGACCTCTTCGTCACGTATCTCACGACCTCGCTCGACCCGCACGAGTTGCTGATCGAAGTTCGGTTTCCCCTCCCGCCCGAGGGGGCCGGATGGTCCTGGATGGAGATCGCACGTCGGCACGGCGACTTCGCCCTCGCGGGCGTCGGCGTGGTGCTGGCGGTGCGACGGGGGCGGATCGCCGAGGCCCGGATCGGGCTCACGGGGGTGGGCCCAACCCCGGTGCGGGCCGCCCAGGCCGAGCGGGGACTCGTCGGCCAGCCCCCCTCCACCGCGCTGTGGGCCGAAGCGGCGGAGGCGGTGCGCGGCGCCGTCGAACCGGACGGCGATATCCACGCTTCGGCGGAATATCGAAAGCACGTCGCCGGCGTGCTGACCCTCCGGGCGCTGCAGGAAGCGTACGAGCGCGCCCGCAAGGTGGCGTGAATGCGGCGCCGGGAGATCACCCTCCGGGTCAACGGGACGACCTTCACCGCATCCGCGGAGCCGCGGAAGACGCTCGCCGATTTCATCCGCGAGGACTGCGGGCTCACGGGGACGCACCTCGGGTGCGAGCACGGAGTGTGCGGCGCCTGCACGATCCTCATGAACGGCCAGACCGTGCGGTCGTGCCTCATGTTCGCGGTGCAGGCGGAAGGGGCCGAACTGATGACGGTCGAGGGGCTGGCGGACGGGGACCGCCTGCACGCGATCCAACAGGCGTATTGGGATCACCACGCCCTGCAGTGCGGGTTCTGCACGCCGGGGTTCCTGATGACGACGGTGGAGTTTCTCCAGGACCACCCGCAGCCGACCGAGCGGGAGATCCGCGAGGGACTGGCGGGCAACCTCTGCCGGTGCACGGGGTATCAAAACATCGTCAAGGCGGTCGCGGCCGCCTCGCAGATGGTCGCCGCAGATCCGCACTGGGTGCCGCGCTGGGCTTCGCCCGAACCTCCGACCGCGGCGCGCGCATCCGCGGGGAACGGCGGGACCCCGACGTCGAGGAAACGCACCACCCGGTCCAAACCCGTCAAGCCCTCGCGATCCCCACGACGACGCCGGCCGAAGCGCTGAGGGGCTCCGCCCCTCCGCCGGGCTGACCGCCGGCCCGGTGCCCACCGACCCGGCCCCGCGGTGAGCGGCGGCCGGACCCAACAGGGAGATCCTGGATGGCAGAGAAAGATACCCCCGTGGCCACGGTGAACCGAGCAATGACCAGCCGCGTTGAGGCCCTCTCGATGAGTTGGCGGGTTGGTCGGGCGTTTCGCCAGGAAGGATGGGACGGCGAGATCCTCGCGGTCCACCCGCACAGCTGCTACCTGATGGACGAGGACGGGGCGATCTACGCGATCGTCCAGGAAAGCCTCGGCAACGGCCCGCTCAACCTCGTCATCCCCGCCGCCGCCGGGCACGCCTTCCAACATCTGTCGGTCGGCGAAACGGCACGGTCCAACGGCGACACGCTCCTGCTCAGCGACAGCCTCGACGTCGGGCTTGCCACCGCACAGCTCTGGGACCCGAAGCCGTACCCGGCGCTCGGCGCGGACCCGCAGCGGCTCCGCCAGGCGGTGTCGACGCTGTTGCAGGCGGTGACGGCGGCGCCCCCGGAGAAGAGCCTGGCGCTGCTGCTCCCCTATCTTCAGGAGGAGGAATTGCCCGCCCCGCTCCTCAAGGTCACCCACTTCCCGCGGAGCCACGCGCTGATGGGCGGGCTCGCGGAGTCGTTGGCGGTCCGCAACCGGCGGGGGCTCAAGGTCGTGACCTCGTCGATGGCGGGGCTGGGGCCGGGATTGACGCCGTCCGGGGACGACTTCATCGCCGGGGTGCTCCTGGCGCTCGCGCTGGCGCAGGACGACCGGCCGGACGCGGAGCTCAAAGAGATCGGCGGCATGCTGCTGGAGACGGCGGCCCCCCGCACCCACGAGATCAGCGCCGCGTACCTTAAGGCGGCGCATGCGGGCGAGGCCGGCGATCGATGGCACCGGCTGCTGGGGGCGCTTGCTTCCGGGGATCCGCCCGCGATCGTCGAGGCCGCCCGTGTGGTGATGGAGACCGGTGAAACGTCCGGAGCCGATATGCTGTCGGGATTCATCACCGCGATGCAAGCGATCCACGCCGCGCCGAGCGCCTAAACCCGCCGGCCCCCGCGCCCGGTGAGGGTGCGGAGCGGCCGCCTCGCGTTTACGAGTCGTCCCCCCCTCCGCCGTGCGTCCCCCGCCCCGGCCCCTCCGCCCAGGGGAGCCGTCGACTGAGAACGTCGAGCGCCTCCTGCATCTCCCGCCGCACGATCTCGCGCCAGTAGACGCCGACGCGTCCGATGTGCCGGTACTTCGCATAGCGGCGGGACAGTAGCCGGGAGAGCGGAATCCGGCGGAGATCCCGCAGCGCCGCCAGCAGGTGCTGCCGGAGGATGGCGGCGGCCCCCGGAGGGTCGAGGTGTGCCCCGCCCTCGGGTTCCGGCACGATGGCGTCGATGACGCCGAGGCGCAGGAGGTCGCGAGCGGTGAGCTTGAGCGCCTCGGAGAGGGCCTCCGCCTTCTTCGCGTCCCGGTAGAGGATCGCCGCGGCGCCTTCGGGAGCGATGACCGAGTAGATCGCGTGCTCGAGCATGAGCACCCGGTCCGCGACCCCGAGCGCCAGCGCTCCCCCGCTCCCGCCTTCCCCGGTGATGACCGAGACGATCGGGGTCCGCAGGCGGGACATCGTCGCCAGGTTGCGCGCGAGTGTCTGGGCGATCCCGCGCCGCTCCGATTCATAGCTCGGGTTCGCGCCGCGGGTGTCGATGAGCGTCACCACGGGGAGTTGGAACTTCGCGCCGAGCACCATCAACCTCAGCGCCTTCCGGTAGCCCTCCGGGTCGGCCATGGCCTGCCCCTCACCCTCGGTCTGCCCCGGGAGGTACTGGCGCTGGTGTCCGACGATCACCACCGTCTCGCCGTCAAGTTCCGCGAGCCCGCCGACGATCGCCGGATCGTCCCCGCCCTGCCGATCCCCGTGCAGTTCCACAAACCGCGTCGTCATCGCGGCGATGTAGTCCCGGGTCTGCGGCCGGCCGCGGTGGCGCGCCAGCCTGACCTGCTCCCAGGCGGCCAGACCACCGACCGCGGGAGACGCCGGCAGGACCCCCACCGGGTCGCGGCTGCCGCCCCCCCGGCTGAGGTGCCCGACGAGATACGCCACGGTCTCGCGCAGCCGCTCGCGGGGGACGATGAGGTCGACCATTCCCGCGCGCATGACCGTCTCGGCGCGGTGGGAGTCCGGAGGCAGCGGCGTTCCGGTGGTCTGCTCGATCACGCGCGGTCCCACGAACCCGATCTGAGCCCCCGGCTCGGCGATGAGCACGTCGCCGAGTGAGGCAAAGCTCGCGGTCACCCCGCCGAAGGTCGGGTCGGTGAGGATGGAGAGAAACGCCAGGCCCTCGCTGTCGTGCCTGGCCGCGGCCGCGGAGACTTTGGCCATCTGCATGAGCGAGAGCATCCCCTCCTGCATGCGCGCCCCGCCGCTCGCCGCCACGCTGACCAGCGGGATCCGGCGGCGGGTGGCGTGCTCGAAAGCGTTGGCCACTTTCTCCCCCACCACGGACCCCATCGTCCCGCCGAGGAACCCGAAATCGAACACGACCAGGACGATTCGGCGACCGTCGACCCGACAGATCCCGCTGGTCACCGCCTCCCGCAGCCCGGTCGCCCGGCGGGCCTCGACCAATCGGTCCCGGTAGGGCCGGCGGTCCATGAACTGGAGGGGATCCACGGAAATGAGGTTCCGGTCGACTTCTTTGAACGTCCCCGGATCCGCCAGCATGGCGATCCGGGCCGGCGACGGCATCGACAGGTACCGGCCGCAGCCGGCGCAGACGTAGTGCCGCGGCCCCAGCGCGGCGGCGGGGTGCTCGAGCCCGCAGCTGGGACACGCCACCTGGGGCGGAGTCGCGCGGGGCCGCCGGAACATCCTAGATCACTCGGTCGCGGCGGAGCGCGGCGATCTCCTGATCAGGGCATCCCACCTCCCGCAGGATCGCCTCCGAGTGCTCCCCCAATTGCGGCGGCGGAGAGACCACCGCGCCGGGGGTCTCGGACAATTTCACGGGGATCCCGTTCACCCGGATCCGGCCGGCCCGCGGGTGCGGCAGCTCGACCACCATCTCCCGATGCCGTACCTGCGGGTCTTCCATCACCTCGTGCATCCGGTAGATCGGGCCCGCCGGGACGCCTCCCCCCAGGAGGCGCTCCACCCATTCCGCGGTGCTGCGCCGGGCGAACACCGGCAGGAGCACCGCGAGGAGCTCCTCGCGGTGCCGCACGCGGTCGGCGTTGGTGGCGAAGCGGGGGTCGGCGGCGATCGGGAGCTCCACCGCGTCGCAAAAGCGCTGCCACAGCCCCTCGCTGCCGACCGCGACGTTCACGAACCCGTCGCGGGTGGGGAACGGCTGGTAGGGGACGAGGTTGAGGTGGGCCGAACCGACGCGCCTCGGATCCTCACCGGTGGCGAAGTAATTGGCGGCCATGTAGGTCATCCACGCCACCTGCCCGTCGAGCATCGCGGCGTCGATCCACTGCCCCGCCCCGGTGCGCTCGCGGACCCGGAGCCCGGCCAGGATCCCGTACGCCGCGAACATCCCGGCACAGATGTCGGCCACGGCGACGCCGACCCGCATCGGAGCGCCATCGGGCTCCCCCGTGATCCCCATGATTCCACCCATGCCCTGGACGATGAGGTCGTAGGCGGCGCGCTCACGATACGGTCCGGTCTGGCCGAACCCGGAGATCGAGCAGTAGACGAGCCGAGGCACGAGGTCGTGGACGGCGGCGTACCCCATGCCCAGGCGGTCCATCGTCCCCGGGCGGAAGTTCTCGACCAAGACGTCCGCCCGCCGGAGGAGGCGGAGGAGCAGGTCTCGTCCCCGCTGATCCTTGAGGTTCAAGGTGAGACTCTGCTTGTTCCGATTGATGCTGAGGAAGTACGCGCTCTCGCCTTCGTAGAACGGCGGCCCCCAGCCCCGCGTGTCGTCGCCAGCGTCCGGGGTCTCGACCTTGATCACGCGCGCGCCGAGATCGGCAAGCATCATCGTGCAGTAGGGCCCCGCCAAGGCGCGGGTCAGGTCCACCACGGTCAGGTCGTCGAGCGGTCGCACGGTCCCTCCTCTGGGTCGTTCCGCCCCATCCGCCGGGGCGATCCGGGATCGGCCGGCTACTTCTGGACGAAAGCGAAACACCGGCAGAACGCCGCTTCGCCGCCTTTAAAGCGGAACGGGAAGGCGCCGAACCACACCCGCATGTTCAAGACCTCGTCGATCATCCCGCCGACATTCTCGACGTGGAACACCCCCCTGGGAAACAGGTAGGTATGGGTAGCCTGATACGCTTTGGGCCAGGGGAACGCCTTGTCGATCGGCATCCCGATCTTCTGCTCGACCTCTGGCACGAGGTCAGGGCGCGCCCGGCGCACGTTGGTATTAAATGGATGATCCGTCGAGATGGCGTCGACGGCCAGCCAGCGGATCTTCCGAGCAAGGACCCAGTCGCAGAACTCCTGTTGCGGACCGGGGTGCTTGAGGAATGCCCGGGGCAGGTTGGCCTTTTCCCGGTTGCGGACCTTGTACCAGTCCTCGTTGTAGTAGTGGTGGTAGCCGGTGTGAATCACCAAGATATCCCCGCGCTGGATCCGGGTCTTGTACTTGCGCTCCCACAACTCGAAGTGCTTCGGCCCATAGATGTCGTAGTCCCCCACGCCAAACTGCGCGAGGTCGACCACACACGCCGGACCGAACAGCTCGGCGAGCGGGATGCCCGCCACGTCGGGACCCGGGTCGTTGAAGTGGAGCGGTGAGTCGAGGTGCGTGGCGATGTGGTTTGTGCTGCTGATCAGTTGCGCGTTGACGCCCTCGAACGCCATCTTCTTGACCCACTTCACCGTTGGCCCTTCGTAGAAGGCGAACGGCGGAGAGTCCACGCTGAAGTTCTGAGAGAGATCGAGCACGCGAAACCGGCTCATGTCCACTGGCTTGACCGCCATATCCCACCCCTCCGCATGATTATTTCACCGCATCGGCCCCTGGTGCGTCGGACGCCGGCAGCCGCCCCCCCGGCCGATCGATGAGGACTCACTCCAGCTTGGCCAGCAGGTCCAGCATCCTCCGATCCCCTTCCGCCGGCGGGCGCCAGTCCAGATCAATCACCGACACGCCCTGTGCGCGGAGGCTCTCGGCGAAGAGCGGCAGCCCGACGTTCACGACCCGAGGCGCTCCGTCGAGGAGCCCGACCCCCGTGGTGGACCGCTCGGGCCCGGGGGGCCCGGCCGGCGCAGCAGGACCCACCCCGCCGTGATCTTCGCTCCGCGGAGCGGCGGGCACGCTCCAGGCCGCCCCGAGCGCCCGCCTCCCCGCATCGCCGGCGAGAATGGCCCCCGCCAGCGCCGCTGCGCGCGCGTTGCTCTCTTCAACCAGCACCCCGGCGGCTTCGAGGCGGGCGACCTGTCGCGTTCGGTTCTGGGGATCCTCGTCCGTCCCGCAGACGCTGGCGACCACGACCAGCCCCCGTCCCGCCGTCCCGGCCAGACGGCCGGCCGCCTCGATCACGGGGGCCAGGGTCGCGGCCGGATCCGCGTGCACGCCCTCGCCCAAGACGACGTCGAGCAGGATGACGCCCGTCTGGGGGTCGGCCGCCTCCTGCATCAGGCGCCCGGCGCGCAGCGTCGGGTCGAGCATCGGGTGCAGGCGCCCGACCGTGAACTCGTCCGCGCCGAGGTCGAGTACGGTGTGCGCTCGGCTCCGTCCGTGAGAGGCCAGCGGTTGCCCGCCGCCGCCCGACACGTTGGTGTGGAGGGGACGGAGCACGGAGTGGAGCAGTCCCACCGCCTCCGCCCCGAGCGTCCCGCCGCTGTAGAGGGCGCGCAGGTAGCGCTGCGAGGGTGCCAGTCTGGCTCGGGCCGCATCCGCGCGTGGTACGGCGGAGCTCCACCAGACCGCCGGTTCATCAAGACCCCGAACGGTCCCCCCGGCCAGCCGCACGGCGATTGCGCCCGCCTGCTCGAGCGTCGCCACGGGGTACAGCACCCCCGGGGCGTGCGCGGGGGGGGACCCGACGAACGCGATCACCGCCGGCTTCCCGATCGCAGCGGCGTGCGCCAGGAGCCGCGCGGCGACCGCCGGATCGGGCGGCTTGGAGACCACGACGATCACCGTGGTGGCGGGGTCGCGGCCGAGGAGCGTGAGACCGTCGAGCATCCCAACCCCCCCCACCGACGCACTCAGGTCCCGCCCGCCGGCGCCGAGCGCGTGCGAGATTCCGCCGCCCAACCGGTGCACGAGGCTCGCCACCTCCTGCAGTCCGGTCCCCGCGGCGGCGGCGAGGCCGATCGACCCCCGCCGCACGCGGTTCGCGAATCCGAGCGCCGCACCGCCGATCATCGCCGTGCCGCAGTCCGGTCCCATGCACAGCCGGCCCCGGCGCCGGCCGGCCTGCTTCAGCCGGACCTCCTCGGCGATCGGGACGTTGTCGCTGAACAGCATCACGTGCAGCCCGACCTCCAGAGCCTCGCGCGCCGCCGACCCGGCAAACCGGCCCGGCACGGAGATGAGCGCAAGGTTGGCCCCCGGCAGCAGCCGCACCGCACCGGCCGCGGTCCTGGGGCGGTAGGCCCGGGCGGCACCATCGCCGGGCGGGGGGCGGAGCAGCGCGTCCAAGGACGCCAGCGCGGCCTCGACCTGCTCCAGCGCCTCCCCGCGCACGACGGCGACGAGGTCGTCGACCGTGGCGCCGACTCCGGGGTCGAGTCCGGCCTGGCGCAGAAGATCCAGATTCGCCTCGGTACCCATCACCACCCCGGCCTCGGCGATCCCGGGGAGACCGCGCAGCGCCTGCTGCGCCCGCATCAGGGTGACGGAGTCGACGTACGCGCTCCGCCGCAGGGTACTTCGGATGATCATCGGACTCACCGACCGATCGGCCCGTTCCACCGCCGGCCTTAGGCCCGCGGGTCGAACTCCAGCACGCTCAACCCCCGGTACCGATCGATCGCGTACACGGTGCCGCGCGTGTCGACAAATACGTCGTTGGTCTGGGGGACCGGCCGGTCTCGGGCGGCCGGAGGGACATACACCCCCACCTCCTTCGGCTGATAGGGGTTGGAAATGTCGACGGCCCGGATGCCGCCGCTGAACCACGCGAGGAAGACGACGTTGTCCGCGCGGATGTGTTCCCACGGCTGATGCGCGCCAAATCGGTGCCCGGGAACCACCAGCCCGGCCGGATCCGCGTGATAGGTGGCGACGGGAACCGGCCGCGCCTCGTGCGTGATGTCCAACACCCACATAAACGCCGGCGGGTCCTCCAGCACGTCGTCGGTGACGTCCTCGTCCGTCACCACGGCAAACCGGCGGCCCCGGATCGCATGGGGCACGGGCAGAAAGGTGTGGGTGGGCGAGGTGTAGGGCGGATTCCAGGCCGCTCCCCCCACCGTCCGCGGCTGCCGGGGATCGGAGATGTCGACGATCACGGCGCCCATGCGGCCGCACGCTGCGTAGGCCCGCTCCCCCCGCGCCAGCGCCAGGTGCACCCAGTAGTGCTCGCCCGAAGGGGGGGTACCCGCATCCGCGGCGCGCTGTCCGGGCAGCCACCACTGTCCGACGAGCGAAGGGCGGCGGGGGTCGGCGAGGTCCAGGATGGCGAGGATGTTCGAGCGGAACCCCTCCCATTCGGTCGACACGAACGCGTGGGTCCCCTGGAGGTCGAATCGGTGCACACCGCGCGCGTGGGTCCGGAAAAACGCGATCTCCCGCGGGCGACTCCGGTCGGCGATGTCGAACAACTTGAGCCCAACCGCGGGCGCGCGCCGGACGTCGCCCGGCGGAAAGCGCTCATAGTTCACCAGCATGACGTCGCCGATGACGCGCACCTTATGCGAATGGATGTCGCCCGGAACGGGCACCTCGGCGACCAGGCGCGGAGAAGTGGGATCCGCCACGTCGATGATGCTCGTGCCGTACGGCGGGGCCATGTGAGCGATGTACGCGTACCGCCCCTCCACCACGACCTGGCCACCGCCGGGCAGATCCAGGTACCCGATCCGTGTGAACCCCGCGCCCGCTTCCGTGGATCTCGCCATCAGGCTGCTCGCTCCTCTCGTCCGCCATGATTCCGGCCCGGGCCGCCGGAACGCCGCTGCGGGGTCAAGGATTCGCCCCGGCACGTCCCGCGCAGGCGTGTGACCTCAGCGACGCGGCGGGATCGAAGATCCAGAATTGAGGGACGCGCGAAGGGTCAGGACCACGGTGTCTTCGACTACCCCCCGACGATCTCCACCTTCTGACGTATTCGTTCTCGATCGTGTTTCCCCATCCATTCAGCCGCCGCGACGACGAGTCGCGGCCGCCGATCGATCCCCCACGATACGTCGAGCCCCGGAGATGGGCCGTATATCCGTCGATATGCCTTCGGAGGAGTAGGCGCGGTCGGAGCGGCCGATCGCTACCGGGGGGGCGCCGCCCAGGGCTTCTCCACGAACACCGTCCCGGCTTCGTCCTTGCTCGGGCAGTCGCCGTAGGTGAAAATCAGCTCGGCCGTCTCGGTTTCGCTCAGGTTCTCCAAGCCATGGATGACACCGGGTGGAACGAACACAAACTGGTTCTCGGTCACGGTGTACTCGGTGCGCTCTGCGCCCATGTACAGCTTCAACTTCCCTTTCCGGATAAAAAACGACGCTTCGCACGAATGGTAGTGGGCCTGATTGCGGCCCCTCGGGGGAATCGTCGTCCGTCCCATCGTGACGGTGGTCGAGTGGACGCTGTGTTTGTCGATCCCAAAGGCGATGACGAGGGGCGGTTCGTAGCCCACATCCTTGTGCATGTGCTCCGAATCGACGATGGCGAACTTCGCCATGGTGAACACCTCCCTCCCTCGAGGCGGGGTGTTGCCTCGGCACCCACGTTTTGTATGCCCGGCGAATTTATCCTGCCCCCTTCCCCACGAATCGCTTCGCGTCGCACGCCCCGGTGGCCCCCCACGACCCGCAGGGGTGGGCGGATCCGCTTCCGGGATGCCGGCCGGCGCGCCCGGTCTGCTACAATCGGACGTATGATGGTTCTCTCTGCGCCACCTATGCACAGGAGGACCGCGGACGCGTCCAACGTCGTGATCACCTGCCCGGGTCACCGGCGGGGTAAATCCCGGAGGGATGGGTGATGGGGGAGGTGCCCGATTCCGCCTGGTCGGACGTCCCCGGGGTGATCCGGATTCACCACGTGGGTATTGTGGTGCGGGACGCAGAGGAGGCCGCGGAGACCTACGCGCGTGCGCTCGGCCTCGAACCGATCGTCCTCGAGGACTATCGAGAGGTGGCGCGCGTGGCGTTCCTCCGCGCGGGCGAAACACTCCTGGAGTTGATTCAACCCGTGACCGAGGGGACGCTTTGGTCCGACGCCCTCCGCGATCGCGGCGAGGGGGTCCACCACCTCGCCCTCGAGGTGATCGACCTGCGGACGGCGATGACGGCGCTGGAGGCTTCCGGCGTCGGAACCCTCGCCTCTCGCCCGCAGCGGGCGCCGGGGGATACCCTCAGCATCTACCTGGACCCCGCCGCCACGGGCGGAACGCTGATTGAATTGGTGCAGCAGATTCGCGCCTGAGCCATCCCCGGCGAGCGCTCCGCCGGACGAGCGCGGGCGGCCGGGCCGACCGGACTAACGGGGGCGCCGCTGCCGCGTCCGTGAGCGGGTGCCTTCGGGCCGGCGAGTCGGCGCCCGCCGACCGTCCGTCCGCGCCAGGGCGATTTCCCCACGAAGCGAGTCCACAAACTGCCGCGCGGTCCGACAGGAGTGGCCGTTGTGCCACTGCGACCACAGCAGCGCGCGGTGCCGGACTTCCTCCGCCGGCAGGCGCACGCCGCACCGGGCAGCCAGCACCTCGGCGATCCTCAGGTAGCGGTCCTGATCCGGAATGAGAAACGGCACGTGGATCCCGAACCGATCCGCCAGCGAGAGCTTCTCCTGGACGGTTTCGTCACTGTGCACGTCGTCGTCGACCGCGGGCCTCTGGCGGTCGCTGAACCACTCCCGCACCAGGCGCCGGCGGTTACTGGTTGCGTACAGCACCACGTTCTCTGGACGAACCTCCACGCTCCCCTCCAGGGCCGCCTTGAGCGCCTTGTACTGCGTCTCGTGCTCTTCGAACGACAGATCGTCGACGAACAAGACGAACCGTTCCCGTCGGCCGCGGAGCGGAGCGATGATCTGCGGGTAGTCGCCGAGATCCTCCTTGGCCACTTCGATCAGGCGGAGGCCCCGGCCGTGAAACTCGGTGAGCAGCGCCTTCACCGTGGAGGACTTGCCCGTGCCTCGATCCCCATAGAGGAGGACGTTGTTGGCGGGGAGCCCCGCGACAAACTGGCGGGTGTTGGTCACCACCGGCTGACGCTCCATCGCATAGCCGACAAGGTCGTCGAGGGAAACGGGATCCGGGGCGGCGATGCCTTCGAGCCGACCCCCGCCCGAATGGAGCCAGCGAAAGGCGCGGTACCGGCCAAAGAGTCCGACGCCGTGTGCCTCAAAATACCCCGCGAGATCCCGGACCAGTCCCCTCCAGTCCTTGGCCCCGGCGATGCGCCGCATCATCCGATGCTGCGCCGACCGATGCTCGGATCCGGCAAGCGGCCGGAACCGCTTCCACGCCACTCGCGGGATCCCGCTGAGGCGGGCCACCGCGCCGGCGATCGACGTGCCGTCTAAAGCGTGGCATCGTTGAAGCGACGCGAGGTCCGCCCGGGTCTGTGCGATGAGCGCCGGCCCGATGGCCGACACGCCGACGCGCTCCGCCTTGTGGCTGAAGGGGTTCTCATCGGTCAGGAGGCGCCGCAGCAGATGGGACTGCCAAGCGTCTCCGACGGGCGGCTCGCTGGCGAGCTCAACCTCCGCCGCAAGGAGCGTAAACAGCCGTCCGTAGGCAGCGACCACGCGGGCGGGATCCGGCGATGGGACGGCGAGCAACTCCATGAGCTCGAGCCAGAGGCGCCCGGCCGTATCATCGAGTACGCCGCGCAGGACGGACAGCGCACCCGCTGCGGCGCGCGCCGCCTGATACACGGCGTGCGGCCGGCGGGTGGTTATGGCGTCTTCGTCGCGGCGCAAATCGTGCGCTTCGTCGGCGACGTCTCGACTTCCGGGGAAATGGATGGGCGCAATCGGGGCACCGCGCCCGCGCCGAGGGCACCCGCATCCCCCGACCGGCACGACCCTTCCCGCTCCTGGACGGGCCCGTGGATCGTGCCGGGCCCCGCCCCGTTCCCCCTCACCCGCTCCATCGGACCGTCCCCCCCGTCCGCCGGTGTCGACCCCTGGACCGCGCCCGCCGCTTCGGCGGGCGCCTAGGGGTTCGTCGCCGGTGAGACCCCTCCTGTCACGCCCGGCCGCTCAGCGGCGCCGGCGGGTGGGCCGGCTCAAACGTGGGCAGGGTCGGGTGAATCAGGTCGACATATTTCATGCCCGCTCCGGTGTTGAACAGGACCACCCGCTCGTCGGAACGGATCAGCCCGTCCTGGACCAGCGCCTTCAGCGCCGAGTACGTGGCCGCTCCCTCCGGGCAGGCGAACAATCCTTCCGCGCGGGCGAGTTCTTGCATATCGGCCAGGATCTGCTCGTCCGTTACCGCATACGACGTCCCGCCGCTGTCGCGGACGGCCTGCAGGATCAGATAGTCCCCGATCGCCTCGGGCACGCGGAGCCCTGCGGCGACGGTGTGGGCGTCCTTCCACGGCTCCGCATGTTCTCGCCCATCCCGGTGTGCGCGCACCATGGGCGCGCAGCCCGCCGCCTGCACGATGACCATCCGCGGGCGCTGGGCGCCGATCCACCCCAACGTCTGCATCTCGTCGAAGGCCTTCCACATGCCAACGATCCCCGTCCCGCCTCCGGTCGGGTAGATGATCACGTCCGGCAGGCTCCATCCGAACTGTTCGGCCAGTTCATACCCCATCGTTTTTTTGCCCTCAACGCGGTAGGGCTCCTTGAGCGTTGACATGTCAAACCAGCCCTGCGCCTCGACCCCACCACGCAGGCTTCGGCCGGCGTCGTTGATCAGCCCGCGGATCAGAAAGGTGTGTGCGCCGCACACATCGCACTCCACCTGGTTCACGTGCGGCACGTCGACCGGCATCACCAGATAGAGGTCGATGCCGGCCCGAGCGCAGTAAGCCGACGCCGCCGATCCCGCATTCCCCGCCGACGGCATCGACGCCATGCGGACCCCGAGCTCCTTGGCCTTGCTCACGGCCGTGGAGAGCCCGCGCGCCTTGAACGAGCCCGTGGGATTGAGCCCCTCTTCCTTCACGAAGACGTGGGTGAGCCCCAGCCGCTTTCCGATCGCGCGAAGAGGCAGCAGGGGCGTCATCCCTTCCCCGAGCGTCATCACGTTCGCCGGGTCGTCGATCGGCATCAGCTCGCGGTAGCGCCACATCGATAGCTCGCGGCCCGCGAACTGCTCGCGCGACACCTCGGCGCGGACCCGGTCCAGGTCGTAGCGGGGGAACAGCACTTTGCCGCACCGGGGACACACGTTGTGCAGTTCCTGCGCGGAATACTGCGCGTGACAGTGGGTGCACTCCAGGTGGTGCAGGTATCCCATGAGACCCCCCCAAGCGAAAAGGCCCGCGCCCGGGGGCACGGACCATCAACTGGCAGGTATTATATCATAAACGCTCAGCGTTTGGAAGAGGCAGATGAGGTCTATCGACACAATAGACCACACCGACATCGATGAAAATGCCGTTGCAAATCACTCCTGTCGCGCTTTCCACCGGAATTTCCCGTAGACATCGACTGGGGTGCGAAGGGAGTGTCCCGCGCCGGCCGCGGTCGAAGAGCTGGGTAGCGGTTAGACTGGGGACTGAGCGATGAACTGCAGCCAGAACCGGGGGACGCCTCCGGTGATCTTGGCGTCGCGCATGGCGGGCCGAACGGCCTGTGCCAAGGCGTCCGCGCCGATCTCGAGCGGCACATCGGGCAGCGCACCGTGGACGAAGAGGGAAAACTGCCCGATATCCTCGAGGCTCTCCGGGGAGAGCGTCACCTGGTGGAGCCGCCACGAGGGCTCCACAAACCCCGCCGCGCTCACCAAGGCTCCATACTCCTCAGGGGTGACCCATTTGAGTGAATCGGTCCGCTCGGTCCGGAGAACGGAAATTCCGCGCTCTCGGAGGTAGTGGGCAGCCCGAAGGACCCAATACCGATAGAATCGTTCTGTCCCCGGGGGGTAGCAGCCCCGGAAGAAGGTGGTATTGAAGGCAAACGTTCCGCCCGACCGCAACACCTTGCGAATCTCGCTCAGCACCTGCCCTTTGTCCTTGATGAGGTGAATCGCGTTGCAGAAGACGACGACGTCGACCTGCGGGACGAGGCGGCTCAGGTTTTCCGCGCTCCCTTGGATGAATTCGACCAACCCGGAGGCGATGCGGCGCCTGGCACGATCGAGCTCGGAGATGGAAGGATCGACGGCATAGACCAGACCCCGGCCGTGCTCCATCAGCTTCTGGACGATCAGCTCGGTGACCGCGCCGGGGCCGCAGGCCAGATCCACAAACCGGTGACCGAGCTCGCCCACCCGCTCGACGAGCCAGCGGTTGACCTCTTCGAAGAACGGGTGGCTGGCAAAGCGGGAAAACCCATAACGGTCGTTCTCCGCAGCGGTGGCCTCGACGTCCTGCGGGTACGTCTCGCTCACGACTCCACCCCCACGCCGGTGTGTCTTGAGTATATCCGCGGGGACCGTCCGCGACAACCCCAGGGGCCGCCAACGACCGGCGTCAAATTACTCGCCCGTCGCCACGGCCTTTGATTCGCGGCTTGCGATCGCGACGTAGATCGGATTGCGGAGGTATCGCCCCACCATGGTCCTCACCGGGTCCGGCACGGTTGAGGCAAAGAGCGCGGTCTGCCGGGTTGACGGGGTCCGCACCAGAATCTGCTCGACGTCGGACCGGAAACCCATCTCAAGCATGCGATCCGCGGCATCGAGGACCAGGAGCGTCACGCTGCGCAGGGTGAGGGTCCCACGGCCCAGATGATCGAGGACGCGCCCGGGAGTGCCCACGACGATGTGCGGCTTGTCGCGCAGGTGCGTCACCTGTCGGGCGCTTGGCTCTCCCTCGGAGATGGCGACGATCCGCAGGCGTGTGTGCGCGCCGAGTGCCCCCAGGGCGGCGGCGACTTCGCGAGCCAGATCACGGTTCGGCACAAGCACGAGCCCCTGAACGGCTTTGCTCCGCGGATCCAGGCGCTGCAGCATCGGGATGCCGAACGCGGCGGTTCGTGCGGACCCCGCCTCGGCCCGAGCCACCAGGTCCCGGCCGGTCTTCAGCGCCGGGATGACCTGTGCCTGTATCGGGGTGGGCGAAGACCATCCCAGCTCGCGGATCGCCTTCTGGAGCCGAGCGTCGACCAACCCGTCGAACCCTACCCCACGCGCTTGTCCCGCCATCAACTCCACCCACCGAGGTTCGCGCCATCGACCCAGACGGACCTACGTGGGAGGTCCCGGGGACAGGTACAACGGGAGAGCCCAAGCTCTCCCGCCGTCAACGGACGCAATTTTGAGTTGGTCGGCATCTGTGGCCCTATTATTCTATAATAGAGAGGCTCGGCGGTCAAATAGCGGGAGGGACGGTGGGTGACGGCGGCGCGGAAACGGGCGGTGCGGCAAGAGCACTCCGGCAAGGCGCAGCCGACGGCATCCGGGAAGAGCCGTCCGGGGGCGGTGGCCCCTGCACCCGACTTCCGGTTGGAGATCCGCGACACCCAGGCGGTTCGGTCCGGGCTCCTCAAGTGGTTCCCATACGAGTATGCGGGATCGCCCGCCACCGTCGAGATTACCACGGATGAGTTCACGGCGGTCTGCCCGTGGTCGGGGCTCCCCGACTTCGGCACGGTGACCGTCCGGTACCTCCCGCGCGCGCGGGTGTTGGAACTGCGCTCGTTCAAATACTACCTCCTCACCTACCGCAACGTCGGGATCTATCAGGAGCACGCCGCGAACAGGATCCTCTCGGACCTCGTGCGCGTCACGGTGCCAAAGTGGTTGGAGTTGGAGCTGGATTACCGCATCCGCGGGGGCGTGCACACGGTCGTCCGCGCGCGCTGGCCGACCTGACCCGTGGCGCCACGAACGGCCCGCATCGCAGAGATCGGCGTGGTGGGGGCAGCCTACGCGGCCCTCACCCTGCTCGTGGCCCCCGCGTCGTACGGCCCTCTACAGTTGCGCTTTGCTGAAATGCTGAAACCCCTGGTGATCTGGGAGCCCGCGTTGATCCCGGCGTTCGTCATCGGCAATTTCCTGAGCAACCTCCCGAGCCCATTCGTCGGGCCGTGGGAACTCCTCTGGATGCCGCTGGCTAACCTCGTCGGTGGATGGGCCGGCTGGCGGGTCGGGCGGGTCAACGCCTACCTCGGCGCCACCGTGTACGCGGTCATCATCGGCGCCGCGGTCACGACGATGCTCTCCGTGCTGCTCCGGGCGCCTTTCCGAGCGCTGATCACCCCGCTGATCGGAAGCGAGGTGATCCTCTTGATCGCCGGGGTCCCCATGATGCACCCCGTGCACGTCGCGCTCCAACGGCTGCGTGGGCGGACGGCGGGGAGCGCCGCGCCTCGCTAGCGGGCGGCAGCGCCAGCCTCCGAGTTCAGCCGGGTCGATCCGGGTCAGCGTTCCTCGGGCGGCTCGGGGGGACGTCGCTCGTGCCATGGGGTTGCCCGCTCATAGGCATGGGCGATGGCGAGGATCGTGGCCTCGTCCATCGGGCGGCCCACGATCTGCAGCCCAATGGGCAGGCCGTCGTCGCCGAAGCCGCACGGAACCGAGATCGCAGGAAGCCCCACGAGGTTGATGAGCCGTGAGAACCGGGTAAGGAAGCCGCGCACTTCGATCTGGCGCCCACCGACCTCGAGCGTGCGCTGGCCTATTGGCGGCGCCGTGGTGGGCACGGAGGGAAGAACGACCGCCGCGTAAGGGGCCAGCCATTCATCGACCTCGCCCAGCAGCAGCGCGCGAACTTTCTGGGCGCGCAGGTATTGGCTGGCCGTGACGAAGGCTCCCTGGCGCAGCAGGTCGAGCGTCTCCGGACCGTAGTCCCCGGGCCGCTCACGCATCCATCCCTCGTGCACGCTGGCGGCCTCGGCCAAAATGACGGCGGTGGCCGCGGCCCGGGCTTCGTTCGGTCGGGGGAACGGGACGTCCTCCAGCCGCAGGCCCAGGGATCTCAAGACCTCGAGCGCGGCGCGAAACCGGGACCGCACCTCCTCGGTCATCTCCTGATGGTACTCGTCGTCGAGCACACCCAGGCGCCCACCCCGGGGGGGCCCACCGAGCCCGGCGTAAAAATCCGGCACGGCATGGCCGAGGGTTGACGGATCGGCGGGGTCCGGGCCGGCGATCGCCCGAAGCACCAAGGCGGCATCCTCCACGCTCCGGGTGAGCGGCCCGATGTGGTCGAGGGTCCACGAGAGCGGAAACACCCCGTGGCGGCTGACGCGGCCGTAGGTAGGTTTGAGCCCCACCACGCCGCACACCGCCGCCGGGATGCGGATGCTCCCGCCGGTGTCCGTCCCCAGTGACACCGGACCCAATCCCGCGGCGACGGCCGCACCTGAGCCCCCGCTCGATCCCCCCGGAATGCGGTCGATGTCCCACGGGTTGCGTGTCGGACCGTAGTGCGGATTGTTGGACGTCACCCCGAACGCGAACTCGTGCAGCGCGTTCTTCCCAAGAAGAACCGCACCCGCCTCCCGCAACCGCATCGTGACGGTGGCGTCGCGGATGGGGACGTGCTCGGCCAGGATCCGCGAGCCGCACGTCGTGCGCGTCCCACGCGTATCGATGAGATCCTTGAGCGAAACGGGAATCCCGTGCAGCGGTCCCCGGTACTGCCCGCCGGCAATCTCCCGTTCCGCCTCCCTGGCCTGGGCCAGGGCCACATCAGCCGTTACGGTGATGAACGCATTCAGCACCCGACACCGCTCGATGCGAGCGAGGAGCGACTCCACGAGCGCCACCGGCGAGAGCGCCCTGGCCCGGATCTGAGGCGCCAGTTCGGCGGCGGTCGCGTAGGCCAGTTCGCTCACCGGGGGCGGCTTCCCGGGGTCATCTCCCCCCACGGTTTGGGGGTGAACGCCGGCTCCAGATCGGCGATCGGCAACGCCGTCAACCGGTCGAGGTCCACGTAGAGGGCGTCCACAAGCGGGAGTAACCGCTCCAGGTCGACTTGGGTCATCCGGACCCCGGCCAGGTGCGCGATCCGCCCCAGGTCACCGATCGTGAGCATGCCGGGCGCGCCCCCTTAGACGCGCGCCCGGGCCTGTCCGACCTGCACCCGCTTCCAGGAGAGGAGCACGGCAAGGGAAATGATCACGGCGACGATGATCTCGGGGATACCGTGGGTGAAGGCCACGGTCCACGCCACCTTACCCGGCAGGTAGTGGCGGGCCACACCGAGCCCGAGCACAAGGATGGTGTTCGTGGCGGTGCCGACGATCGCGGCGACCGTGATTCCCCACCACTCCCCGGCCCGACGGGCGGCGAAATAGGCCCAGGCGGCAAAGACGCCGATGAAAATCCGTGGCACGATCGCCACGATCGGATCCTTGAACATCGGGGTCGTCGCCTGCAGAAAACTATAGATGCCGAAGATGATGCCGATCAGTCCGCCGACGATGGGTCCTTCCAAAATCCCTCCGATGATCGCCGGCACGTGCATGATCGTGGCGTTGATCCCGGTCGGCATCGGGATAAAACCGAGACGGGTGGCTCCAAGGAAGATGGCAATCGCCCCGAGGACCCCAGAGATCACGATCCCGCGCGTCGAGAGCCCTCCCTGACGTACCTCCTGCATCTCCTCACCCCCTCCCGGACCTCCCCGTCAGGAACCCGGGGCCGGTTGCCGGATGTACTGGCACATTCCCTGCCGGATCTGAGCCCCCCTGCCGCCGAGGCCGCCACTCGCCGTGGCGGGCGTCACGCCTGGAATCGCCCGCGCCTAGAAGGGAAAGCGGACGAACAGCATGGCCACAAGAAAGGCCAACGCCGCGACGGGGGCGAGCCAGTCCAGCGGCCGCCCGGGGAGAATGGCGTAGGTGGTTCGACCTTCCCCCCCCATATACGCCCGCGCTTCCATCGCGACGATCAGCTCTTCCCCGCGGCGGAGCGCGAACGTGAACAAGGGGACGAGGACGGGGAGAAGACGCCGGGTGGCCGCCACGAAGTTCCCGCGCCGGCCGCGAATGGTGCCGCCGCGGGAGGCCTGGGCTTTCAGGAGCCGCTCCGCCTCCAAGGCAATCGTCGGGATGAATCGAAGCGCGATCGTGACCACCAGGGCCAGTTCGTGCGAGGGCACCCGCAGCCGCCGGAAGGGACGGAGCAGCCGTTCGATGCCGTGCGTGAGCTCGGTCGTTCGGGTCGATAGGGTGAACACGCTCGTCACGAGGAGCAACTCGACGAAACGCGCTGCGGAGATCACGACCAGGCGGGCGACCGCCGCGGTCACGACAATCCACCCCCAGTGAAAGATCACCGGGCTGGTGGGATCATAGTTGCGGCCGAAAAACAGCAGCTGCAGCAGCGCGAGGATGAGCAGGAGCGGAACGGCCGGGATCAACCCGCGCAGGGCGTACGAGAAGGGGATGCGGCCGAGCACCACGACCGCCGAGCAGGCGATCAGCAGAGAGGCATTGCCGAGAATGCTGGGCGTGAAGCTCACCGCTGCGGTCAGCAGGACCGCGGCAATGATCTTCGCCCGCGGGTCCAGCCGGTGCAGGTACGAGCCGGTCGGCAGATACTGGCCGATCGTAATGTTGCGCAGCAGCTCGAACTCGTTCACGGACCCTCGCTCAACAGGGGCGCCAGGGCCTGCTCGGCCTCCTCTACGGTCAGCGCGTCGCCGCGAACGTGGTACCCTCGCGCGCGCAGTCGCTGGACGACCTGGGTCGCCTCGGGGGGGGCGAGGCCGAGTTCGGCGAGGCGCGCGCCGTCGACGAACACCTCCCGCGGGGTGCCGGTTGCCACCACCGCTCCGTCGTGCAGGATGTAGAGGCGGTCGCTCAGCCGAGCCACCTCCTCCATATCGTGCGAGACGAGCACCAGCGTCATCCCCTCGCGCGTGCGGAGATCCCGGATGCGCCCCCGAAGCTCCTCGCGGGCCCCCGGATCCAACCCCGACGTCGGCTCGTCGACCACCAGCACCCGAGGCCGCAACGCGAGCACGCCGGCAAGCGCCGCCTTTCGCAACTCGCCGCCGCTCAGCGTGAAGGTGTACCGGTCCTTGAAAGCGTCGAAGGGGAGACCGACCGTCTCCATCGCCCACCGGACACGTTCACGGATCTCGAGGAATGGAAGGCGAAGCTGGCGGGGTCCGTACGCGATGTCGTCGCCGACCAGGCGCTCGAACACCTGGGTCTCCGGTTCCTGGAAGACGAGGCCCACGATGCGCCTGACGGCGGCCAGATCGACATCCGGCCTCCCCAGATCATGCCCCGCGACCAGGACCCGGCCGCGGATGGGACGCATCAGGCCGTTGAAATACTGGATTAGGGTGGACTTTCCGGACCCGGTCTGGCCGATGACCCCGACGGCTTCGCCGGGATAGATGTTCAGGCTGATGCCGCGCAGGGCTTGGTGCTCGAACGGGGTCCCCGCCATGTAGGTATGCCAAAGGTTCTCCACCGCGATGAGCGGAGACACCCCCGGCCGCGCGGCGGTGAGGGTTCCGGCGTGCTCCCCCCGGTCGATCACCGGGGAATCGAGGCCCGTGCCGCCACCGCCTGCACCATCTCATCCACGGTCAGCAGGCCGGCGGGAAACGTCGGGACCCGGCGGTGCAGCCTGCCGGCGAGCGCGGCCACAGGGGGGAGGTCGAGCCCGATGCGGTGCAGCTCATCCACCTGGGCGAACACCCTGCGCGGCGTCCCCGCCAGCCGGATCGTCCCTCGGTCGAGGACGATCACCCGATCGGCCACGGCGGCCTCGCTCATCAGGTGGGTGATGGTCACGATCGCCGTCCCGCCGCGGCGCAGGGCCGCGACCACCTCGGCCACCTCTCCTCGCCCGCGCGGGTCCAGCATGGAGGTCGCTTCGTCGAGGACCAGGCACTCAGGCTGCATGGCCAGCACGCCGGCGATAGCCACCCGCTGCTTCTGACCGGCCGACAGCAGGTGGGGCGGACGATCTCGTGCCTCCCACATTCCAACGGTCTCCAAGGCCCGGCGAACCCGCCGCCGCAACTCGGCGTGGGGCACCCCGAGGTTCTCGGGGCCGAAGGCGACGTCTTCCTCCACGATCGTCGCCACCATCTGGCTCTCCGGGTGCTGGAACACCATTCCAACGGTCTGCCGGATGGCCCGCAGGCTGCCTGGGTCGGCGGTGTCCATGCCGCGGACTCGGACCGTTCCGCGCTGGGGCCGCAGCAGCCCGTTCAGGTGGCGGGCGAGGGTGGATTTCCCGGACCCGTTCGGCCCGATGATCGCCAGGTGCTCGCCCGGGGTGACCTCAAGCGAGACGCCGCGGAGCACCCGGGCATCCGAGCCCGGCTCGCCGCCTTGCGGCGCCCCGGCGGCAGATGCGGCATACGAAAACTCCACGCCGTCGCAGACGATCAGGGGGCCCGGCATCAGGCGGCACCGCCGAGAGCGTAGCAGGCGGCCACGGCGAAGATCCGGCAGGCTTCGACGAGGTCGGTCACCCGGATAAACTCATCGACCTGGTGAGGAATCGTCACGTCTCCCGGGCCGATCGTCACGATGGGAATGTGGGCCCAGGCGTGCAGGAAGGTCCCATCGGTGGCGCCGGGCACCCCTCGGTATCGCGGCGGCCGGGCTTGGACCCGCCGGCAGGCGTGCTCGACCGCCGAGACGATCGACGCGTCCCGGGGAGTCTCCGTCCACGGCCGCTCCTCGAACACCTCGAGGTCGCCCGTGCAGCCCGGGAGGGCCGCGACCGCGGCGTCGACGGCCGCGGCGAGGTCGCGGCGGATCTCCGCGTCCGCTTGACCAGGAATCGTTCGGATATCCAGTCCGACCAGGGCCTGATCGTGCATGACGTTGAGTTGTGCCACGCTCCCCGCCGCCAGCACGGTGGGCGTGACGCTGGGCTCGCCGAGCAGCGGATGGCTCCCGTGGCGCGCCACGTATCGCTCCTCGAGCGTCCGCATCCCGGCGACAAACGCCGCCGCCGCTGGGATGGGGTTGAGGCCGCTCTTCGGCATCGCGCCGTGCGCCATCTTTCCCCTGAACCGCGCCAGCGCCCGGAGCGCGCCCTTCTGAACGAGGCAGATGTTGTTGGCTTCGGGCTCGCAGATAATCGCCCCGCAGGCCCCCTCAGCCCACCCGTTCCGGATGAACGACTTGATGCCGAGCATCATCCCCTCTTCGTCGGCAACAACCGCGATCCGGATCCGGCCGGGCAACGTGACCCCGGCGTCGCGGATCGCGCGCACCGCGGCGATCGCGGCGGCGACCCCCCCCTTCATATCGGCAGCCCCCCGCCCGTAGAGGCGCCCGTCGGCGACCACGCCGCCGAATGGCGGTACCGACCACGCCGAGGCGTCGCCCTCGGTCACCACGTCGCTGTGACCTTCCAGAATCAGGAGCGGTCCCGCCCCCCGTCCTCGCCAGTCCCCGATGACGTTGGGGCGACCCGGAGCCGCTTCCTCGCAGTGCACCTCGAGCCCGAGCCGCCGCAACTCATCGGCGACGAGCGACGCGGCGGCGGTTTCGTTGGCGAGGGGATCCTCTGGCCGGAACACGCTCGGAGTCCTCACCAGTCGGCAGGCCAGATCGATGAGATACGGCTCGTCAACCGCCGTCACCACCGCATCGACCGCCGTATCGAACGCGCGCATCGAGGGGCTCAGTAGATATTCGACTGCCGCACCCGCCCGGTATAGTCCCAGAACACGCTCTTGATCTCAGTGAAGAATTCCAATCCTTCCTCCGCCATCTCCCGGCCGCCGACGCCGCTCCACTTGATGCCGCCGAACGGGATCTGGGCCTCACCCCCAACGGTGGGGGAGTTCACGTGGACCATGCCGACCTCGACGCCGTCGATGAAGCGCATGATCGCGTTGGCGTCGGACGCGTAGATCGAGGAAGAGAGACCGTAGCGAAGACCATTGGTGACCGCGAGGGCCTCGTCGAGGGACGCGACTTCGATCACCGACAGCACCGGGCCGAAGATTTCTTCCCGCGCGATCCGGTGGCCGGGCTGGACGTCCGCAAACACGGTGGGCTCGACGAAGTATCCCCGGGCGTACGCACCATCGGCCAAGCGCCGACCTCCGCAGAGCAGGCGCGCGCCCTCGGCCCGCCCGGCCTCGATGTAGCCGAGAACCGTGGTGAGCTGGTGCGAATCCACGAGCGGGCCCATGCCGACGCCGGCCTCCAGACCGTTGCCGACGCGGATGCTCCGGGCCCGATCGACAATCGCGTCGGCGAGCCGCGCGCGCACGTCCCGGTGCACCACACATAGGCTGGTGGCGGTACAGCGCTGGCCGGTGCTGCCAAAGGCACCCTGGACGATCCCGGCGACCGCGAGTTCCAGATCGGCATCGGGCATGACGACGACAGCGTTCTTGCCCCCCATTTCGCAGGTGACCTTCGCCAACCGGCGGGCCGCGCGCGCGTAGACCTCTCCCCCAATCTCACAGGACCCGGTGAAGGAGACGGCCCGCACCATCGGATGGGTGACCAACGCATCGCCAACTTCGGGACCCGGCCCGACGATGATGGTCAGCACGCCCCGCGGGAGCCCGGCCTCCTCGAGGATATCCCGGTACCGCTGGGCGACGAGCGGCGTCAACGATGCCGGTTTGAGGATGACGGCGTTTCCCGCCACGAGGGCCGGGGCGACCTTCCAGGCCGGCTCCGCCCAAGGGAAGTTCCAGGGAGTGATCACCGCGACGACCCCGAGCGGTTCCCGCAACGTCATCAGCACCGTCGTGGGCATCTCCGACGGCCGGGTTTTGCCGCCCATCCGAAAGCCCTCGCCGGCGTACCACTCGAGCAGAGCAATCCCCTTGAGCACCTCTCCGCGTGCCTCGCTGAGGATCTTGCCTTCTTCGCGAGTGAGCAAGCCCGCGAGTTCGTCGAGCCGGGACCGGGCAAGCTCGGCCGCCCTCGCCAGGACACGCCCCCGCTCCGGCGCCGGGGTCGCGCGCCAGATCCGATACGCCCCTTGGGCCCGCTCCACGGCCCGGATCACATCCTGCGCGGTGTGCTGCGGAATCTCCGCCAACACCTCAGCGGTATCGGCGGGGTTGGTATCGATGACCGTGCGGGGACCTCTACCCCCGGTCCCGGCACGCCGAGACTCTGGAAGATCGCGGGTCGTGCTCATCCACGCCCTCCTTCTGGTGCGCATCGGCGGGTTTCCGGGCACCGGCGGCCGTGTTCAGTTCCGCCTGAGGAAAGTCCTTCCGCGGGAAGCGTTCGCGCAGGCGCGCGCGTTACGCACGGTGTGGGCAGTTTCGCCGATTCGTAGGGAGGAGTCGGGGTGCAGGGACAACCACTCGAGCACGCACGGGCGAAGGGGTTCGCCAGCCCTCCGCCGCGGAAGATCAGGGGCCCCATTGTCGATGTGCACACACACACCACGGAGCCGGCCACGAATCACGAGCTGATCGAGGCGGCACGGCTCTACGGGATCACCACGCTTGTGGCGATCGCCCCGCTCGACGTCGGCCGCGCGATACAAAACAGATACCCAAAGGAAATTGTGCTGGCGGTCCGGCCGATTCTGAATGAACCAAACGGTCAGATCGCGCTCCTGGACCGGGCGGTGGAAACCGTGCACCAAGCCCGAGCGCTGGGCGCCCCGCTGATCAAATTTTGGTTCGCCCCCCGAATCCGCGATCGGCTGGACTTTCTCCTGGACTCGCCACGGTTGGATCCGGTGTTCCGGGCGATCGATGAAGAAGGGCTGGGAGTCCTCGTACACGTCAGCGATCCCGACCGGTGGTTCAAGCATAAGTACGACCCCGCCAAATACGGGACGAAGGCGGACCAGTACCCAATGCTTGAGACCCGGCTCCGGCAGTTCCCGCGGATTCCATTTCTCGCGGCGCATATGGGCGGGGATCCGGAACACCTCGATCACCTGGCAGACCTGCTGACCCGGTACCCGAATCTCTACCTCGATACGAGCGCCACCAAATGGATCGTCCGCGAGCTCGGCCGGCAGCGGGAGGCCGCGCGAACCTTCTTTCACCGGTGGGCGGACCGGATCTGCTTCGGGACGGATCAGGTCGTGCTCAAGGAATCCGATCCCACCCGGTACCTCGTACGGTACTGGGTGCACCAGATGTTTTGGGAAACGGATCTGCAGTGCCCGTCGCCGATCCCCGATCCTGACAGCGACGGGCCTCCCTCGCTACGCGGACTCGATCTGCCTGAGGGCGTGCTGGGTGAGATTTATTCGAAAACCGCGGAACGGGCCTTCGGAATTCAAGCCCGCCGACCTGAGGGAGCGCAGACGCACTCCACAACGAAGACCGCTAGCGAATGATCAAGTGCCCGGTGGCCCAAAGGGCAAGGCCAATCAGCGCAAGGATCCCTGCGAGAAGCACGACCTTCACCTCCTCCCGAAACTTCTCTCGCCGCCCTGTATCTTACCCCGTGGGGGTCCCGGTCAAACTTTACGGTCCATCCCCTTGGTCTCCCCACCGCGCCTGCGCCCGCTAAGGCTCGAGGGCTTTCTCCACGTCCTGCCGAGTGAGGTCTTCCCCAAGTTCGCCCGACCACCGGAGCAGAGCCTGCACCACTTCTTCCTGGGCCATCCCCAAACTCGATGTCATCTCTTGGACGCACATCTCGACCACATACTCCAGGCGCCCGCTCCACCCGGCATCCTTCGCCTCGGCGATCAGGGAGACGACGACACCAGCGAGCAGCGGTTCGGCCCAGGCGCGGCGATCACTCGCAGCGTCGGGAGCGGCCGTGGCCCCCTTCCCCTCTGCCATACGGCCGTCATCCTCCACAGTGCACCTCCCGTTTCCATCCCCCGCGGGCGCCTCGCCGATGCCCGCGGTCAGCCGGCACGCCCCCCTGCGGTGCGGAAGAACACCTCAAACCCCAAGAACAGCACCCCGGCCGCACCGCCGATGAGCCCCACATACCACAAGAACGGCCGCCGGACGATCGCCGCTACCGAGCAAACCACGATTCCGATCTGAAAGAAGGCGACGGCGAGGGACAAGCGTTGGTACCGCTCGTCAAATCGCTGCGCGACGACTTTGGCCTCATCGCGCTCGCGCTCGCGCGCTTTCGCCTCCTTCGCGATCTCGTCTTGGTCGAGCGCATACCGCTTGATCTCCTTCTCGTACGCCGTGACCTGCGCGGCCGCCCCCGGCGTCGAGTTCAAACGCAACACGTCTCTCTCGACCTCGAAGACGTGTCGTTTGATGCCTTTGGCCTGATAGAAATTCCACTGGTCTGATGCCAGATTCTGGGCGATCGCCGCCCCGTTCAACTCGGCCAGCGAGTGATGTGCGGCACGCCCGGCGAGCAGGCTGCTCAGCGCCGCACAAACCGCGAGCGCCGCAGTGGTGACGGCAATCGCGGTGATCAACCACGCCCCGTGAGCGTCGCCGGCGCCCTCCAGGCGCGCCTCGACTTCGAACCCTTCTTCGCTCATCTAACATCTGTTCGGGGTTACGTCTGCGCACTCCTGCGGCGCCGACGCGTGGGGAGCGCTACTGTTGCGGGATGAACGTCCCGGTCCAGGTTGTCTGGCGATGATGGATCAACCCGCCGACTTTGTACCGCAGCATCCCCAACAGCCGGCCGATGACGCCGGCGCGGCCAACGGCTGCCGCGGCCACAACGGGTGACGTGGCAAGGACAGACGACGGCGTCCGAACCGTCAGCGTGCCGATTTGCTGCCCCTGCTGGAAGGGCGCGATCGGGCGGACGCTGATCTCCTCTGAAACCGTGATTGGAGTGCGATCGTCCCGCGGGAGGATGACGTCGAGCGCGTGGGAGGCCGCCAGCGACAACCGCCCGGCGTTCCCGCCGTAGACCCTGATCGCGTTGGGCACGAACTGCTGCCACGGCACCGCGACTATCTCGTATCGGGCAAACCCCATGTTGAGCAAGGCTTCGACCGCAGCGGTGCGGCGTATCAGGGTATGCGCCCCCATCGTGACGGCGATGAAGCGCAGCCCCCCCTGCCGTGCGGTGGCGACGATGTGATAGCCCGCTGCTTCGGTGAACCCGGTCTTCATGCCGTCGACCCGCGCATCCCGAAAGAGGAGGTTGTTCCAATTTGCCTGACGGATCCCGCCGTACGTCTCGTAGCGAGGGCTGGTGTAGGTTAGGGCGTCGGGGTACTCCACCAAGATCTGCCGCGCCAGGTGGCCCATGTCCCACGCGCTCGTGTGCTCGCCCGGGGTCGGAAGCCCGTGCGGGGTGACAAAGTGAGTGTCGTGCATGCCCAGGCGGGCCGCGGTCGCGTTCATTTCCGCGACGAACTGCTCACCGGATCCGGCCAGGGTTTCGGCGAGCGTCTCGGCCGCGTCGTTGCCGGAGGCGATCATCAACCCGTGCAGGAGTTGGTCGACCGTGACCGTATCGCCCGCGTTCAAGAACATGCGGCTGCTGCCCGGAGTGCGCCCAATCCGCCACGCCTCGGCGCTGACGGTAACCGGTGTGGTCAAGGCGATCCGACCGGTCTTGATCGCCCCGAGGGTCAAGTAGAAAGTCATCAGCTTGTCCAGGCTCGCCGGGGGGCGCTGTCGGTGGGGATCCGTGGCCGCGAGGATCTGTCCGGTGGACACTTCAATGAGCAGGGTCGAGGGCGGGCCGGGCAGCCCCACCTGCCGGGGAAGGACAGCGGCGCCAGGGCGCGGCGCCGCCCACGCCACGACGGCGGCTCGAGGGCCCACCCCCACGAAGGCCTGCAGGATCATCGCCAGAATCACACCAGTGCCGAGCCCCCGGATGCCCATCGCTCGCCTCTCCCTCCTCACCGGTCCATCACCAGGATGCCGCGCAGGCCGTCCCCGCGGTCGAGCGCGGCCACCGCGTCGTTGACCCGATCCAGCGGGTACGTCGCCGTCACGAGCTCGTCCAACAACAACCGCTTCCCCTGGTAGAGAGCGAGGAGTCGCGGAATATCAGCCCGAAGGTGCGCGGACCCGTAGAAACAGGCGTGCAGCGTTTTCTCGTTGAGGACAAACGCCGGCCCGCCAACCGCATACTCCTCGCGGGCGGGGGGAATCCCGACCGCGACCGCAACGCCGCCCCGGGCGAGGCTATCGACCGCTTGCCGGACGACCGCGGCCCGGCCGATCACTTCAAACGCATAATCGACCCCGCCCCCGGTCAGGTGCTGGATCGCCCGCACCGGGTCTTCCTCCGATGCCAAGACGGTGTGGGTCGCGCCAAACCGCTTCGCCGACTCCAGGCGGTGTTCGAGGAGGTCGACGGCAATGATCGTCGCCGCCCCGGCGAGGCGCGCCCCCTGCACGACATTAATGCCCACCCCTCCCGCGCCGAAGACCGCCACGCTGCTCCCGGGCCGTACCCGCGCCGTGTTCACCACCGCGCCCACCCCCGTGGTCACGGCGCACCCCAACAGCGCGGCGACGGTCAGCGGGACTTCCTCGCTGATCCGCAGGACCCCCGCTTCGGGAACCACCGCCATCTCCGCCCACGACGACACGCAGGTGAAGTGGTGTACCTCCTGCCCGCGCCACCGCAGGCGGGTGGTGCCGTCCGGCATCTTCCCCCGCACCCGGTACCGCATCTCGCAGAGATGGGGCCGCCCCGTATCGCAGTACCGGCAGCGTCCGCAGGCGGGGGCAAAGAGCAGCACGACGTGATCCCCGGGACGGACCGACTCCACTCCCTCGCCCACGGCGTCCACGATCCCGGCGGCCTCGTGCCCCAGGATGACTGGCAGGGGCATGGCTAGGTCGCCTTTGATGTAGTGCAGGTCGCTGTGGCACACTCCGGTAGCCAAGATCCGAACCGCGACTTCGCGGCGACGCGGTCCCTCGATCTCCACCGTGTCGATTGCCAGCGGCTTCCCCACCTCGTAGAGCACGGCGGCGCGCATGCGCGTTCACCTCTTCGAAGATGTCGAAACACTGTTCCCCCTCCCCGCAGGGATTCCTCCGGGAGGAGGCGAACGCTACGAACGCATGGGTTCCGCCCGCTCCGCTCCTCATTGAGCCGCCTCCACTCCCACCCGGCCCTGGGGAATCTCCTCCTCTTGCTCGTTCCGGTCGTGTGGGGACTGAACTTCATCATTATTAAAGCCGCGCTCAACCAGTTCTCCTCACCCCAGAGCTTCAACGCCCTGCGCTGGATCCTCGCCTCGGGCATCCTGGGGATCGCCGTCGCGGTGCGCCGGGACTCCCTTCGGATCGCTCCCCGGGATTGGGGGAGGATCATCGCCGTCGCGATCCTCGGGAACGTCCTGCAACAGGTGACGTTCATCAACGGGATTCGGCTGACCACCGCCGGTCACTCCGCCCTGATGATGGGGCTTTCACCCCTTGTGGTGGCGCTGGTCAGCGCGGCGAGGGGTCTCGAGGACGTCCGGGCCCGGACCTGGGCGGGGATCGGCCTTTCTCTCTTCGGCCTCGTCATCTTGGTGCGGCCCGCGACCGACCAGGGAGGGTCCGGGATGTTCGTCGGCGACCTGCTGACGCTTGCCTCAGCGGCCTGTTGGGCCGTGTACTCGCTCTTGGCACGGCGGCTCACCCTCGCGTATTCCCCGACCGTGGTCACGGCCGTCGCCATGGGAACCGCCACGATCGTCCTCGTGGCCATCGGCCTGCCGGACCTCCGCACTCAATCCTGGACCTCCGTCCGTTGGACCGGGTGGGCCAGTCTGGCCTACTCCGGGGGGCTCACGATCGCGTTCGGATATCTGGCCTGGGGGTTGGCCATCCGGCGGGTGGGATCGACCCGCACTTCGATCGTCTCCAACCTGACCCCGGTAGTCGCGCTGATCGCGGCGTGGGCACTGCTCGGCGAGCGGTTGGACCCATGGCAGATGCTCGGGGCGGGCATGGTCGTGGGAGGCACCGCGCTGGCGCGGGGAGGAGATGCGGCATCATCGTAAAGCTTGCGGCAAACCTGCAGGAAATCTTCCGCAGATCTTCGAAGCGTAAGGCGGGGGGGGAAGTTCGGAGGGCAGGCTAGGTCCACACCAGGGGACGGAGGGGAGACATGGATCTGCGGGATTTCGTCCACAAGCTCACCGATTTCATTTGGGATCGGGAACACCAGAGTCAGAAATCGGTCGACGCCGCGATCCTGAGCTATGTCCAGGATGCGGTCATCGCCGAGCTCGAATACCGACGACGCATGCAGGATCTCGATCGAAGGATCGCCGAACTCGACGCCTTGGCCGTGGCCGGCGTGCATTCCTAGGGCAACACGGGTTCCCTCATCGAAGCCACGGCGCCCACCGACCACGGAGGTCGGTGGGCGCGTGATTTGGCGCGCGATCCGCGGGAGGGTCGCCCGCGGCGGCAATCCGAATCCCCTGTCGAGTGGGCCGGCTTCCTCGTCTGAAGCCCGCCGCGGCTCATTCCGAAGACTGTCCCTGTCAACGCAAGGCTGCCGTTCCATCGGGGTCGTCTAAGCCTCCCGGCCGACGACCCGGAGTCGCACGGCGCGCCAGCCAGGCGACGGGCACCCACGGGAACGGGGCCCGGATCCCTCGGGAGCCACCCGTAACGATCCTCGACCGCGCCCGCCGGCTCGCGCCAGATCACGGCATGGCCACGCCCTACCCTCCCAATTACCTCCTGTGATCCTCCTTCGGCATCGAGGACCGACGCGTCTAGGTCGGGTGCACTAAGGGCATGGAGGTAAGGAGCCTTCATATCGACCTTGTCGTACTTGGGAGGGTGACCGATGCGCTCGTTCCGCTTGCTGTCGATGATCGTCGCCGTGATCCTGGGGACCTGTGGAGTTGTAGCCGCGGGCGCCCAATCGCCGGGCATGCAGGTGGCCGCGGACCCCAGCGGACGGTTTACGATCAGCTTCCCGTCGGGCTGGAAAGTGGTCACCCGAGAAAACAGCCTCCCGGCGATCATCGGGGTGGCCCCCGACGCCCCAGGGGGGTTCCACGCCAATGTGAACGTGGTCGTCGAAACTCTCCCAACGGAACTGTCGGCCAAAGCCTACGCCGACCTCAGCGAGCCCGCTCTCCGGGCGATGTTCCACGATTTCACGATTGTCGACCAGGGCCCCGCCAGGATCGCCGGTCGAGGAGCATATTACCGGTATTTCACGTGGCAGCCGAACCGCGGGGGCGTCCTCTACCAAGTCCAAGCCTACTTTACGGTCGGCGCCAAGGGCTTCGTACTCACGGGGACCACCTTGAACGACGACACCCGCATTCGTCGCGATTTCAGCCTGATTTCCCAGATCTTCGAGACGTTTAGGCCGGCGTCGAGCCGCGCCACCGCTTCGTCCCGCCGCGTTTCGCTCTAGGGCCGCCTTCGCGCTCGGCGGCCGGGCTTTGGGTCCGTCCATCTCCCGGACCTGTGGGACCACACCGCCACCTCGATGATACGCGCTGGAGAGAGCGCGGGGGAAGCTTGAAGGCGAAGGCGTCGGGGTGAATCGCCGAGGCCAGAATCTCCAGGCCATCGACGAGTCGGGGACCGGGACGGTTGAAATACGAAGACGCGTCGGTGAGATAGACGCGGCCGTTTCGAACGGAGGGGAGATCGCACCATCCGGGGCGGGCGGCCATCGCGGGGAACTCACGGCGTGTGCGGGCGAGGTCGAACCCGCACGGCATCAGCATCAGCACCTCCGGGGTTGAGGCGGACACCACCTCCCACCCCACCACGCGGGACGGCTCGCGGCCGTGCCCGAGCACGTCCAGGCCACCCGCGGCCTCCACCATCTCGGGCAGCCAGTGCCCACCGACATAGATCGGGTCGAGCCACTCCAGACAGGCAACCCGGGGGCGCACACCGGTGGCCCGCGCCCGGGCTCGCACCGCATCGATCCGCCCTTGCAGTCGGTCGACCACCGCCCGCGCGCGGCGCGCGGTCCCGGTGAGCTCACCGATGAGCATGATGTTGTCCAGCACATCGAACAACCCGTGCGGCTCCAGCGAGACGAGCTTGGGCTCCCTCGCCAGAAGGTTTGCCGCGTGCCGCACGAGCGTGTAGGCGGGGGCACACACCGTGCAGAGTTCCTGGGTGATGATCAGGTCGGGAGCCAGCCCGGCCAGCGCCGCCTCGTCCAGATGATACACGCTCCTGCCGGTGTGGACCGCCCCACGGATCCGGGCCTCGATCATCGGGCTGGGCATCGAGGGACCGACGATCGCCTCGCTGAGTACGGGCTTCCCGCGAACCCCCGGCGGAAAGTCGCAGTCGTGCGAGATGCCGACAAGAGCGTCGGCGAGACCGAGCGCACAGACGATCTCGGTGGCGCTGGGGAGCAGCGACACGATCCGCACAGTCATATCCCCCCAACCGGGGTCCGCTCACCTGCCCGGACGGGCACGGACAAGCGGTTGAGGGGCGGTGCCAGCGGGCAGACCCATCTTGCGTCATAGGCACATGACGGATTGTACGCAAAATTGAAGTCGAGGATGAGCCGCCCGCCCTCCGCCGCGCCCAGATCGGCTCCCTTGACGGTGTCGAGGAGGTAACGGCCCGCACCGTACGTTTCGGTGCCGCTAGTGACATCGCGAAAAGGCAGAAAGAGCCCCCCACCATACCCCCCCAGCCAGTACAGCTCGAGCTCGCACCGCGATCCCCACAGGTCGAACCTCGCGATGGCCGTCCGGGTGAACGGGTACGCATCGTCTCCGCTGGTGGGGATGGTGCAGGGAACCGGGGTCGTGTCGACGATCTCCCCCAGCACCCGAGCGGAAGGATCGTACTCGAAGTAGAGGAGGCCGGCGAATCCGCCGCGCCGGGCGTCTGGAATCGGCGACATGGGGTGCCCGGCGAACAACCGATTCCGTACGGCGCGCCAGCCGTCCCAGGCCGCGGCCGGGTCGGGAGAGGCGCGGATGTGCTGGTACAGCTCGAACACCTGACGTTTCCAGTCCAGCAACTCGAGTCGTTCACCGATCATCTTACCGTCCAGTCTAGCAGATCCGAAACCTCACCACGCCGCGACTGGGGAGAGGGCTTCGCGTCCCCCACCATGAAGAACGCTACGGGGACGAGACTTGGATCATGGGGAGGATGACGTGGGTCCTGAGGAACTGTGTTGGACGCCGGCCGCCGAACTGGCGCGCCTGATTCGGGCAAAGGACATTTCGCCGGTCGAAGTGGTCGAAGCGGTCCTCGGCCGGATCGAGCGTATCAACCCCGCGATCAACGCGTACTGCACGGTGGCCGCGGACCAGGCGCGGGCCGCCGCCCGAGACGCGGAGGCGGCGGTGATCCGCGGTGGGCCCCTGGGCCCGCTGCACGGGGTGCCGTTCTCGATCAAGGACCTGACCCCGACGAAGGGCATCCGCACGACGATGGGATCCAAAATCTTCGAGGGCAACGTGCCGGAAGAGGACGCGCTGCTCGTGGAGCGGCTGCGCGCCGCGGGCGGGATCCTGATCGGGAAGACGAACACCCCCGAATTCGGCTGCAAACCATTTACCGACAACCGCCTGTTTGGCGCCACCGCCAATCCGTGGATGACGACGCATTCGGCGGGAGGGTCGAGCGGAGGAGCCGCGGCGGCCGTGGCCGCCGGTCTCGGTCCGCTCGCGGAGGGGAGCGATCTGGCAGGGTCGATCCGCCATCCCGCGGCGTGGTGCGGCGTCGTCGGCTTCAAACCTTCGCAAGGACGTATCGCGCGCTATCCGAACGCGGCGGCGTGGAACGCGATGTCGACCAACGGCCCGATCACCCGCACGGTGGGGGACGCCGCCGTGATGTTCGCCGCCATGGTCGGCCCGGACCCGCGGGACCCTCTCGCCCTCCCCCACACCGGCGAGGACTGGGCCCGGCTCCCTCAGGGAGCGAGCATCCGGGGAGCGCGGGTCGCCTGGACGCCGGATCTCGGCGGGGCGACGCCGGTGGATCCCGCCGTGGCGTCGATCTGCGAAACCGCGGCGGGGGCCTTCGCGGACCTGGGGTGCTCCCTCGAGGTGGCCTCCCCGGAGATCGGCAGCATCAAGGAGCCGTTCCTCGCACTGAACGCCGCCCTCCGCCAGGCCACGGTCGGCAAGTACCTTGAGCGATGGCGGGATCAGATGGATCCGATCCTCGTCCGCCGGATTGAGATCAGCAGGACCCTGACCACCGAGGACATCGGACGTGCGGAAGTTGAGCGGTCGGCCTACCACCAGCGCCTGCGCCGATTCTTCGAGCGCTACGACCTCCTGGTGCTCCCCACGACGACCATCGCGGCATCCCCGCTCGACGCCCTCCTTCCCAAGGAAATCGCCGGCCGCCCGATCCACGACCACCTCGACATGCTGATCCCGACCTACGCCTTCAACCTCAGCGCGCATCCGGCGCTCTCGGTTCCCTGCGGCTGGACGGAAACGGGTTTGCCGGTGGGCCTCCAAATTGTCGGTGGGTGGCGGCAGGACGCCCTCGTCCTACGGGCCGCGGTGTGCTTTGAAGCAGCCGCCCCCTGGACCAGCAAGCGGCCTCAGCTGAGGTAGCGAACCGCGAAGGAGCGCGAATCGCCATGGACTACCGAAGTCTCGGCAATACGGGATTGCGCGTGTCGGCGCTCGGGTACGGATCGGGAGCGATCGGCGGATTGTTCGTCCGGGGCGATCCCGAAGAACAGCGGCGGGCGGCGGCCCGGGCCCTCGACGCGGGGATTACCTACTTCGATACCGCGCCGAGTTACGGCGACGGACGCTCCGAGACGAATCTCGGCCGCGTGTTTCGGGACCTGGCCGCCTGGGGGCGCGTCGTCGTGGGAACGAAGGTCCGCCTCCGGCCGGCCGACCTCCGGAACCCTAAGGACGCGGTCCTCCGATCGGCCACAGAGAGCCTGAAGCGGCTGGGGCGCGATTCGATCGACCTGCTGCAACTTCACAACCCCGTGCGCGCCGACGGCGGGGCCACCGGCGGGAACGCCCTCGACCTCGGGACCGTGCTGGGGGAGGTCGCCGATGGATTGCACGAAGCGTCGCGGCAGGGGCTGGCCGCCCACGTCGGCCTCACGGGATTGGGGGAAGCCGCACCCCTCCTCGCGGTGATCGGGTCAGGCCGGTTCGCGACGATCCAGACGTACTTCAACGCGCTGAACCCGAGCGCGGGGTTCGCGGGCGCGAGCGGCGGCGGGCAGGATTTCGGTGGACTGATCGACGCCGCGGCGGCCGCGGCGATGGGCGTGATCGCCATCCGGGTGATGGCGGCGGGAGCGGTGTCCGGCGCGCCGGAGCGGCACGCCAACGCCGGGGACCCCGGAGACCCCCTGGCGCGCGGCGCCGAGTACAACCGGGATCTCGAGCGGGCGCGCGGGCTCGTCGCGCTCGCCCGGGAGGTCGGGGTGGAAGGCCCGCTGGAACTGGCCCTGCGCTTCGCGCTGGCCAAGCCGGCGGTCTCCACCGTGCTCGTGGGGTACTCGGACCTGGCTCAACTCGAGGACGCGATCCGCTGGACCGCGCGCGGACCACTGCCCCCGGATGCCGTCAACCGCACCCTCGCCGTTGCCCGGTAGCGGAATCGACCTCCCACCCCCGCTCCCCCGCGCTCAGCGGACGTCCTTCGAGGCCGTCAACGAAAACATCAGGGGAATGTCCCCGCTCCCGGGAGGCAGCTCCCAGCAGCCGTCCGATCGTGCCTCCATCCAGGGGAGCATCGCCCATCCCATGAACGGGTATTCCTCGAATGTGTCGATCCGCAGCCCGGCGCGGAGGAGCGATCCGATGATATCCGACATCGAGTGGACCCACTGATAGGTCACGCTGCGAATCGGGGCGTCGGGGGCGGCGTACGAACCATCGCGCTCCACCCGCATCGGCTCGCGGCGGTGAAAATAGGGGTAGCCGGGCCGGAGCTCCCGATCTGAGCGTGCGTCGTCGAAGGTCAGGGCGAACGGGTGGGCCTCCACGATGCAGAACCGCCCGCGGGGGCGGAGGAAGCGAGCGATGATCTCCGCCCACCGGCCCAGGTCGGGCAGCCACCCCAACACCCCGTGCGAAGTGAACACGATGTCGAATTCGCCTTGAAGCCGCCCCGGCAAATCGTACAGGTCGCTTTCGACAAACGCGGCGTCCGGCGCCACCTCCTCGGCCAGCGCGCGCGCGGCCGCAATCGCCTCGCCGGAGAAGTCAACACCCGTCACCTTCGCCCCCCGTCGCGCCCACGCGAGCGTGTCGAGGCCGAAGTGGCACTGGAGGTGGAGCAAAGACCTGCCGGTAACGTCGCCGAGCAATCGGACTTCCAGGGCATCCAGGCCGGCACGGTCGCGGCGTCGGCCGGCCTTGAACCCTTCCACATCGTAAAACGGCCCCCGCAGATGGTACCGGGCCCAGGTGTCCCAGGTGGATTGATTGACCTTAAGATGGCGGTCCATCGATGGCCCTCCGGACCGGCCGCCGTGGGAACCGGAGGCGGCGGGCTCGTTCGAGCAGGGCTTCGGGGGCGGCGAGCGACCTCCTGGAGGCGGGGCCCCCGACCGGCTTCCCGGGACCTCAGCCGGTGATCAGGAGGGGGGGTCTCGATCCATCGCGATGAACGCGTCGACGGTCCCGGGGTCGAATTCCCGCCCGACGTGGTCGCAGATGTACTCCTGCGCCTCCTCGGGGGTCCAGGGCGCGCGGTAGGGGCGCTGAGAGCAGAGTGCGTCCCAGACGTCGACGACCGAATAAATCCGCGCGGCGATGGGGATCTGTTCGCCCACCAGGCGGCGAGGGTAGCCGCTCCCGTCCCACTTCTCATGGTGGCAGTACGGGATGTCCAGTGCCGGGCGAAACTGGGTGATTGGGAAGAGAATTTCGTAGGCATAGGTGGGGTGGCGACGGATCGCCTCCCACTCCTGCGCGGTCAGCGGACCGGGCTTGAGCAGAACCGCGTCCGGAATCAACATCGTCCCGATGTCGTGCAGCAGCGCCCCGCGCCGCAGGTGCACCAGCACTTCCTCGTCCAGGCCGAGCGCCCGGCCGAGCCGGACGGTGAGGTCGGCCGCCCGGGCGCTGTGTCCCTCCGCCTGCTGCTCTCGCATGTCGAGTGCCCGGGCCCACCCGGTGATGATGTCGTCGTAGGCCGTGCGCAGCTCGGCCCGTAACTGTTCGCGCAGGCGCAGTTGCTCCCCGCTCTCGGCGGGCAGTTCATGCATCCTCGAGGTCACAAGGTGGCCTCCACGCCCCGCTACGCCGGGATCGGACCGCTCGACCCCAGGGGCGAGCCCGGCGCACTTCCGGTGGGTGTCGGGGCGCCCGGATCTCCGTCAGTACCACGCCTTCAACCAGCCGCGCAGAACCGCCGATGCACCGCCTCCGTCCTTCAGCGCTTGGAGGGCCAAGGCCCGCACCTCCGGCCGGCTCGACTTCTCCGACGCCAGGCGCGCCAGCGCGGAGGTCTGGTCCAACTGTGCCGCCAGCATGGGGAGGTACGCACGCTCCAGCGCGGACCCCCGCAGGGTCCGGAGCTTCTTGACGGATGTCGTCGCCACCCCCGCCCGTCGCTCGGCGGGGCCCGCCCCCATCGCCTGTAGCAGGGAGAGCGTCTGCCGGACCTGGCCGTTCTCTCGCTCAACGAAGTCTTGATTCCACCGAAGGAGATCGGGGTGATCGGCGTACAGGGTCGCGGTCATTGCCATCTCCACGGCCTCCTCGTCCGCGGGGACCAGCGACTGCAGGAAGGCGATGTCGAACGTCTGCCCGCTCAGACCCGAGAGGCGAGCAAGGGTCGCACTGGGAGCGGACGTGGTCGAGTTTCCCACCGCCACCGTTGTGGTCAGCATCAGAATCGCCAGAGCCAACGCCATCCGCATCATACACCTCGCAGCTGTTGAGGCTTTAGACCGACTGGGAAAGTCCGGCACAGGTATGGTGCCCAACGCCGGCGGGGGAAAGACCTGGTAAACCGCCGCCGTCGGTGCCGCACCAGGATGTCGCCCGGCGGGCGCGAACTCAGATGCCGGAGGTGAATCGGCATGTCACTGCCGCGGCTGCAACACGTCTCGTCCCCGTATCCCGCCGGGAGGCAGGGCGACGTGCGGGCATTCTACGGGGCGCTGCTCGGGCTGGCAGAGGTGCCCATCCCGCATACCCTCGAGCACCGGGGGCTGGTGTGGTTCTCGGCCGGCGCCGGCGGGGTCGAGATGCACTTCTTCCCGGGCGGCCCCGACCCCGAGCACCCGCGTCACCTCGCCTTGGAGATTGAGGATCTCGGGCAGCTGCGGAGCCGGCTTGAGACTGCGGGCTATAAGCCCTACGACACCATCGCGATCCCGAACCGACCGCGCTTCTTCTGCCGCGATCCATTTGGGAACCTCGTCGAGTTCACGACGATCCTCGGGAGTTACCTTCGGACGCCGGCGACCCCCTGAACCCGGCCGCGGCTTACTCCCCCGGCACGAGATCGAAGAAGGCCCAACAATCACGCTGCACGGTCTCGCCGGGGGTCCACGCCACCTCCCGGTGAAAGATCGGCCCGTCGAACACAAACGTGTGGAACTCCCCGTTCTCGCCGCACGGATCGACGGTCGGGGGGAGCGCAGCGAGCAACCCGCGATCGAAGCGGCGGCCGGCGAAGGAAGGGTCCAGGACCCGGGTATCGACGCAGACCACGACCGCCCGGTAGCCGCTATCGACAAACTCTCGAGCCAGCCTGTCCGTTTCGCGCTTCCAGATCGGAAAGATCGCCCGCATCCCCTCCCGGGCCAGCCACTCTTCTCGATACCGACGGATGTCCTCGAGGAAGAGATCGCCAAAGGCGACCGTGCTGAGCCCCTGCCGTCGATAGCCGTCGAATGCCTCCTCCATCCGGGACTGGTACGCTTCGTTGGTGGCGTTCGGCGGGATGGGGACGAGGTGGAGGGGAAACCCCAGGGCCGCGGCCTGGCGTTCCAGGAGGACGCGACGGACTCCGTGCATGCTGACGCGATCGTACCCCTCCGTGATCGTCGAGAGCAGTACCTCGACCCGATACACGCCGTCCCGAATGAGCTCGGCCAGGGTCAGGCAGCTGTCCTTCCCGCCGCTCCACGATTGCAGGATCCGCGTCGTCACATCCCCCTCTCCGACCGCGCGTCGTCGCCGATTCCCGGCGCCGCCGCGCTGCTCCACGACGAGAATTCGCGACCGATCTCGCGACTCATCCCGGATCGCGAGCCTTGCAGGAACGCCGCCCTGTTCGCATTGAACGTTCCCCGTGGTTGGGACCCGCATCACGGAGAGGCAGAGCGATGAGCCACACCGAGCAGACCGGGAACGCGCACCCGCCGCACCAGGAGGTCGCCACGCTCGCCGGCGGATGCTTCTGGTGCATCGAAGCCGTCTTCGACGACCTGAAGGGCGTCAAGATGGTCGAGTCGGGGTACTCCGGCGGGACGGTGACCACCCCCAGCTACCGGCAGGTATGCAGCGGGACCACCGGACATGCGGAGGTGGTCCAGATCACCTTCGACCCGACGGTGGTCTCGTTTCGGGAGATCCTCGAGGCGTTCTTCTCGGTGCACGATCCAACCACCCTCAACCGACAAGGGCCGGACACGGGAACACAGTACCGCTCCGCTATCTTCTACCACACTCCGGCGCAGAAGGCGGCCGCCGAGCAGCTGATCGGGGAGCTGACCGCGTCGCGGGTGTGGCACGCCCCCATCGTCACCGAAGTCACGCCGTTTACCACCTTTTACCGGGCGGAAGACTACCACCAGGAATACTTCAGATTGAATGGGGAACAGCCCTATTGTCGGGCCGTGGTCGCGCCCAAGGTGGCGAAGTTCCGGAAGCAGTATCGGGACCGGCTGAAATCGTCCGCGGGCGTCTGACGCCCGCCAGCGGCGACCGGCGCATGGCCGATGACGTCGGGGCGGGCCGGCGGGTCGCCGTGGACACCGCGGCCGATGCGCTCGTGGAAGCCTTGCGAGCGGCCGGGGTGGAGCTGATCTTTGCCAATCTCGGCACCGATCATCCGCCCCTGATCGAGACCTTGGCCAAGTTCCACGCCCTCGGCCGACCGGCGCCCAAGATCATCCAGTGCCCCCATGAGAGTGTCGCGCTGTCCGCGGCCCACGGATTCGCTCAGGTGACCGGACGGCCCCAGGTTGTCCTGGTCCACGTCGATGCCGGAACCGCCAACCTGGGAGGGGCCGTGCATAATGCGGCCCGCTCGCGCATTCCAGTGCTGATCCTGGCGGGGCGGACGCCGTTCACCGAGCGCGGTGAGCTGAAGGGGAGCCGCGATAGCTACGTCCAGTTCCTGCAGGACGTCTACGACCAATCCGGCATCGTCCGTCCCTACGTGAAGTGGGAGTACGAACTGCACCGCGGCGCGAACATCGGGTTGGTGGTGCAGCGGGCGCTCCGCCTGGCGGTCGCCGATCCGGGGGGCCCCGTCTACCTCACGGCCCCGCGGGAGGTCCTGGAGGAGCCCATCGACGCTGTCGACCTGCCGGACCCCGCGTCGTCCGTGCCGCCTGTGCCGACGATCCCCGACGGTGCGGCCCTCCGCCAAATCGCCCGGTGGCTCCGCGCCGCGGAGCGGCCCGTCGCCGTGACCAGCTACATCGGCCGCCGCGCGGCGGCCGTCGGCGCGCTCGTCGCGCTCGCCGATCAGTTGGCCCTTCCCGTGGCGGAGATGCTGCCCCGAGCGTACATGAACTTTCCAACCGACCACCCCCTCTACCTCGGCGCCGGGTGGCACCCGCGCCTGGGGACGGCCGACCTCGTCCTGGTCGTCGACTGCGATGTGCCTTGGATCCCGTCGGCCGCACAGCCGGCGGCGGGGGCGCGGATCATCCACCTCGACCTGGATCCCGTCAAAGAGGATCTGCCCCTCTGGATGTTTCCCGCACATCTCTCGGCTCGGGTCGATGCGGCGGCGACGCTCTCCTGCCTCGTTGAAGAGCTGCGGTGTGGCTGGACCCCCGACGTGGAAGCCCGAGTCGACGGCCGTCGCCGCGCCCTCGAGGACGAAGCCGGTGCGCGGCGCACTGCCTGGCGGGACGCGGCTCCGCCGCCGCCGCCCGGCGGCCCGATCACCGCGGCCTGGCTGACCCGGTGGCTCGGCGGCATCCTCCCCCCCGACGCGATCGCGGTCACCGAGCTCGTCACGCACGCTCCCGAAACCGCGCGGCACCTGCCGCGATCACTCCCCGGGTCGCTGCTGTCGGCCGGAGGCACCAGCCTGGGCTGGGGGTTGGGGGCATCGATTGGGGTCAAGTTGGCCCGCCCCGAGGCGGAGGTGGTCTGCCTGGTGGGCGACGGGTCGTTCCTATTCGGGGTGCCCTCGGCGGCGCTCTGGACGAGCCGGCGATACCACGCCCCGTTCCTCGCCATCATCTACAACAACAGGGGCTGGGCGGCGGCGAAGAACGCCACGCGGCGCCAGCATCCCTCGGGGTATGCCGTGCGTGGGGGGGAATTCCTCAGCAGCTTCGGCGAGGGGGTGGATTTTGCCGCAATCGCCGCGGGCGCGGGCGGATACGGGGAGCGGGTCGTACGTCCTGAAGATGTTCCGGCGGCGGTGGACCGGGCGCGCCGGGCCGTCCGTGAAGGGCAGACCGCCGTCCTCGACGTCACGATCACACCGGTGTGAGGGAGGATGAGCTTGTCCGCTCGAACGCACACGCGATCTCAGGGGTCACGCTGATGCCCCGGCGCAAGCCGACGAGAACCGATCGCCGTTCCGCCGCCTCGGGTGCGCGACCGAGGCTGAAGCCCCCGGGCCTCATCGTCAACTGGCTGAAAGGGGACCCGGTCGAGACCCGGGCAAACTCGTGGCTGGAGTGGACCGGCACGTGGGAGCTGGACGCGGTGTTCCTGGGTGCGCCGTTCGACGGCGCCGGCACGGTCCGCTCCGGGTCGCGGCACGCCCCCGATGCCGTTCGATCCGCGCTGCCCGGGTACACCACGTACAGTACGAGCGATGGCGTCGCGATGGATCATCTGCGCGCGGCGGACGTCGGGGACGTCGCGACGATCGTCACGGATATGGAGACGACTTTCCGGAACATTTCCGACGCCACCCGCTTCCTCTCCAAGCGCGGAATCCGGCCGGCCATAATCGGCGGGGACAACTCCATCTCCTATCCGGCGGTGCGCGGCCTGTGCGAGGGGCTCCGGAGGAAGACGATCGCCCTGATTCAGATCGATGCGCACCACGATCTCCGTGAATCGCACCTCGGCGCGTTGTCCAGCGGCGTGCCCTACCGCCTGCTGCTGGAGCGGCATCCCGACCAGGTCCGGGGGTCGCAGATGACCCAGATCGGCATCGCGGACTTCAACAACAATCCGACGCACCATCGCTACGCCCAAGCCCACGGGATCGCCGTCCTCTCCAACATCGAGGTGTGGCGGCGGGGAATCCGGCACGCGATCGACGTGGCGCTGGACCGAGCCGGGGAGGCGGACGCGATCTACATCAGCATCGACGTCGACGGCGTCGACCAGTCGAGCGCTCCGGGGACCGCCGCCCCCAACCCCTTCGGCCTCGACGGCCGCGACGTGATCATGGCCGTGCGCGAACTGGCCGCCCAACGAAAATGCGCGGGGCTGGAGATCGTGGAGCTCTCGCCGCCGACCGACCACTTCGGCATGACCGCGAACTGGGCCGCCGCCGTCGTCATGAACTTCTTCTACGGGCTGGCGCAGCAGAAGGCGCGCTGAAGCCCGCGCTCACCGACCCCCGCCCCCGCGACGGGCGAGGTACCGCCCGGATCCCCCCGGCAGCCGCAGCGTGTCGCCATCCAAGAGCACCCGGCCGCGAAGAAAGCTCATCACCGGCCACCCGCGCACCCGCCGGCCGTGATACAGGGTGTAGCCGGATCCACCCACCTGGCCCTCGCTGCGGATTTCCACCTCGCGCTCCGGATCGATGAGCACGAGGTCGGCATCCATGCCCGGAGCGATGACCCCCTTTCCGGCCAGGCCGAAGATGCGCGCGGGGGTCGCGGCGAGGACGCGGGCCAGTACTGTCGGCGGGATCCCGCGCCGCCGGCACGCATCCCACATGACGGGCAGCATCGTCTGCACGCCGGGAGCGCCGTACCAGCACTCGAAGATGTCGCGGAAGCCCCCGGCCTTCGTCTCGCGTGAATGGGGGGAATGGTCAGACCCGATCACCTGAATCCGCTCAGCGGAAAGATGGGGCCACAGCCCGGCGGCGGTCGCGCCGTCGCGCAACGGCGGTGAGATCTTCGCCAGCGGACCCCACCGTGCCAGTTCCTGATCGGTCAGCTCCAAGTACTGCGGGCAGGTCTCGGCCCACACCACCTGTCCTTCGCCCCGCGCCGCCGCGATGAGCTCGACGCCCCGCGGCGTGCTGACGTGCACCATATAGAGGGGGCAGCCCGTCAACCGCGCGTACTGCAGGGCCTTGTGGATCGCCAGCCATTCCGCTTCGTCCGGGTGGGTCCACAGAAAATCCGCCGGGGCGACCCGCCCGCGGGCTCGCTGGATGGCGATCCGCCGATCGATCACTTCCCCGTCCTCGGCATGCACCAGCAACAGACCGCCCGCGGAGGCGATGGCCTCCATGGCGGAAAGGAGGTGGCCGTCGCTGGCCATGCGGCCGATGGACCGATAGGCCAGGAACAGTTTGAAAGACGGAATCCCCTCGGCGATCAGTCGGGGGATCTCGTCCAGCACCCCGTCCCGTTCGGCGAGCCACGCGTGAAAGGAAAAATCAACGACGCCCTCGCGCGCGCCCAGATCGCGGAATTCGTTCAGCAGGTCAGAAGCGGAAACGCGCTCGGCCGCGCTCGGCAGGAGGTGGACGATGGCACTCGTTGCTCCGCCGCGCGCCGCCGCAGCCATCGTGATGGGGAGCGCATCGACATGGTGGCTGTGGATCTTGCAGTGGAGGTGGGCGTCGATGACGCCAGGGAACACAACTCTCCCTTCCGCATCGATGGTCCGCTCGGCCGCCTTGAGCGTCCCCGGCGCGCCGAGCGCGGCGATCCGTTCGTCGGCAATCCCGATGTCGAGCCGACGAACCGCGTCGGGGGTCACCACCTCCCCACCCCGGATCAACAGGTCAAACCGCTGCACGGGTATCTCTCAACGCGCCAACTTCCCACCTCGGACAACGGCTCCCCACGATTGTCCTACTCCCTCGATGTCGTCAGCCACATCTCAGGCCTGCCGAAGGTCGCAGCCGTCTCGTTCGCCGTCCCCCGGCGGTCTCGAGACGTGCTCACCTCCGGCTCGAGCCAGGTTCGGTCGTTGCGTGACCCGTTCCTGCCCCCAACGGCAGGGGCGGTCGATGGTGCCCATCGAATGGAATTGCGGTCTCACGTCTGACGCCGAGGGCAGAGGGCTCACCATGAACACGCGGCGAGTGGTCCTCATCGGGGCGGCCGGATACATCGCCCAGCGCATGCTTCCGGAGCTCAACACACGATGGGAGTTGGTCCCGATCGACGTTCGAACGGCCGCGCGGGACGGGAAATCGATCCCGGGGCTGGTGGTCGCGGATCTCACTCGGCCGGATCGCAACGAATACCGCCAACACTTCCGCGGCGCCGACGCCGTGATTCACTGCGGGTACGTCAGCGCCCCGGGCCTCGATGCCACCACCTGGCAGGACAACAGCGATGCCAAGTTCTGGGCGGAGTACCAAAACGTCGCGTTGGCCTACAACGTCTACAAGACGGCCCTCGAAGAAGGCGTCCGCCGTGTGGTCGTGGCCAGCTCCAACCACGCGGCGGATTACTACGAGCGCCTGATCTGGCAGGAGAAAATGGAAAGCGTCACCCCAGACATGCCGCCCCGGTCCGACAACTGGTACGGCTGGGCCAAAGGCGCCTACGAGCTCTTGGGGTTCGTCTTCGCCACGGGCCAGGTCGAGGGCCGAAAGCTGGAGATCGTCCAATGGCGGATCGGCGCTCCGAGGGATGACGACATCGATCGAGTGCAGCGGGGGAATATCAAAGCGATGCACCGCGCTCTGGGCGCATATCTCTCCCGACGCGACCAGGTGCAGCAGGCGATCCGCATGGTCGAGACCGAGGACATCACCGACCAGCACGGCGTGCCCTTCTTGATCGTCTACGGCATCAGCGGCAACACCCACCGCTTCTGGAGCATCGCCAATGCCCGCCGGACGATCGGGTATGAACCCCAGGACGACAGCCAGGTGAACTTCGCCGACCGGATTGCGGCGATTGCTCGGGCGACCGGCACCTGAAGCGGCACACCGCTGCGGCAACATCCGCGGCCGGCGGAAGATCGGGCCATCGGGGATCCAGCATTGCCGCCGCGCGCGCCACCGCATTTCGCCGGCTCGGGGGCCACGGCCGGCGTGCAAACGCCGTCAGAGGAGAGGGACCTGAGCAGGCAGAACAAGCGAAGAGAACCGGTTTTGACGTCATACGTTGCCCAGGGGGGATAGCGCGTATGGCCACAAACACCGTTCCCGGGGAACACGAAGCCATCTACTATCCAGAAGATCGCCTGCCTTGGCTCCAAACGACCTTCCTCGGCATCCAGCATGTCATGGCCATGTTCGGGGCCACGGTGCTGGTACCGCTTATCCTCGGATTCAACGTGAACACCGTGCTCTTCTTCAGTGGCGTGGCCACCCTGATCTTCCTCGCCATGACCGGGGGCAAGATCCCGAGCTACCTCGGGTCTTCCTTCTCCTTCATCGGATCGGTCCTCGCCATTCAGGGTGGTGCCGGGCACAATCAATCGCTCGCCTTCGGCGGGATTTTCATCGCGGGCGCGCTGTACTTTCTCGTCGGAGTGGTGGTCCACAAGGCCGGGGCTGAGGTCATCCGCTTTTTCATGCCTCCGGTCGTCACCGGCACGGTCGTCGCGGTGATCGGCCTTGCCCTCGCGGGCGTCGCCTGGGCAAACTACTCCAAAGGCCTCTTCACCGCATCGATCACGCTGCTCGCCGCCGTACTGGCGAGCGTCTATCTCCGCGGGTTCCTCCGGCTCCTGCCGATTCTTGTCGGGATCATTGTCGGCTATCTGGTTGCGGTGGTCGATCCGTCCTGCGCCGCGGCGTCGGCGGGCTGCCATGTCAACTTTGGCCTGGTGACCGGGGCGCAGTGGTTTGGCCACCCCCAGTTTAGTTTCCCCCCGCAGTTCAGCGTGAGGGCACTGAGCCTGTTCTGGTTCATTCCCATTGTCCTCATCGCGGAAAATGCCGGTCACATCTATGCCATCAGCGGCTTGATGAAACGGGACCTGAGCGGGTCCCTCGGTCGGGCCTTCATGGGGGACGGGGTCGGAACGATGCTCAGTGCGCTCTTCGGGGGCACCGGAGAGACCACCTACGCGGAGAACATCGGAGTCATGGGCGTCACGCGGGTGTTCTCGATTCCGGTATACATCGTCGCTGCCGTGGCGGCGCTGCTGCTCGGGTTTATCCCAAAGTTTGGCGCTTTGGTCGACAGCATTCCGGTGAGCGTGCTCGGGGGCATCGAATTATACCTGTTTGGACTCATCGCCGCGATCGGAGGCAAGATTTGGGTGGACGGTCGCGTAGACTTCTCCAACCGGGCCAACCTCGCCACCGCGGCGATTCCGCTCATCCTGGCGGCGGGCGGAGCAAGCATCAAGCACGGCGCCTTCGAGCTCAACAATCTGGGACTGGGCGCCCTCGGGGCGATTATCCTCTACCAGATCCTGAGGCCTGGCATGGCCGACCGCGGGACGTCCAGCGCCCCCCCAGGCGTCCCGGCGGCCGCGAGCAAGCGGTAGACGTTAAGAGAGGCGACCCGGGGGGGCAGCGAAGCTCTCCTGGCTGATTGCCGCCATCCTCCGGGGCAACGGGGGATCATGGGAGCACTCGCCGGGAGGGGGGGAACCTCGGCCTCCCGCTCATCGTTGCGACTCAACCTGGCGCCCACGCGACTCGCTTCCATTCCCGGACCGGTGTGGATGAACCGAGGGGTCGGCGAGGTCTTGCCTCGGACCGCGTTGTGAACCGGCCCGTGGGGGATTAGCGCAGCGATCGAAGCCTCGGATCAAAGGCATCACGGACCGCGTCCCCCAGCAAGTTGAACCCCAATACCGCCAGGAAGATCGCCACCCCAGGAAACGTCGGATACCACCACGCGTCGACCATATAGCTGCGCGCCTGAGCGATAATCGCCCCCCATTCGGGTGTCGGCGGTTGAGCGCCCAGCCCGATAAAGCTCAAGCCTGCCGTTGCGAGAATCGCATACCCGACATCGATCGAGGCCTGAATCACGACGGTCGTCCCGACGTTTGGCAGGAGATGGCGGAGGAGGATGCGGCTGCCGCCCGTCCCGACGGAGACCGCTGCGAGGACGAATTCTTGCTGCCGCAGCGAAAGGAGCTGCCCGCGAACGAGGCGTGTGTACCACGGCCACCAGGAGAGCGCGATCGCGACCATCGCGTTGTACAAGCCCGGCCCGAGCGTCGCGGCAATCGCGATCGCCAGCACAAGCCGCGGGAACGCCAGGAAGACGTCGGTGGTGCGCATGATCGCTTCGTCCGCCCAGCCCCCCGCCGACCCGGCGATCAAGCCCAACCCGACGCCCAGGGTCATTGCGATCGCCAGCACCATCGCGCTGACGCTGAGCGAAATGCGCGCACCGGTCATTACGCGGCTCAGCAGATCCCGGCCCAGGTCGTCGGTCCCAAACCAATGGCGTGGCGACGGTGGAAGGAGCTTGTCGGCGACGGAGATGCGCAGAGGATCAAACGGCGCCGCCGCCGGGCCGAACAGCGCCAACAGAATGAGAAAGATGACGATGGCGGCCCCGATCCACGCCGCGGGAATCTGGGCAAGGAGCCGAACCGACCGCGCAAGATAACTAGTACCGTATGCGCGGGTCGATGAAGGCATAGAGCAGGTCCACCGCGAGATTGATGAGCACGAACGCCACCGTGAGGAGCAGCGAGGTGCCCATGATCGCCGAATAGTCCAGTGCGGTGATCGCGTTCACACTGTACAATCCCACTCCTGGCCAGTTAAAAATCAACTCCACCAGGAACACCCCGCCGAGGAGACCGCTCGCGTACAGGCCGAGCACGGTGACGATCGGGATCAGGGCATTCCGGAGGCCGTGCCGGAGGAATATACGCGTGGGGACAAGGCCCTTCGCCCACGCCGTTCGCATGTAATCCTGGGAGAGCACTTCGAGCATCGTTGAGCGCGTCATCCGAACCGTGGGAGCGAGCGACGCGAGGGCGAGGGTCAGACTAGGGAGCGCCAGGTGCGCCAGCGCGCTGCGCAACCCGGCGAGGTTTCCCGTGGCCAGGCTGTCGATCACGTACAATCCGGTCAGGTGGGACGGCGGGAGCGCCGTGATTCCCAGCCGACCGGACAGCGGGAACCACCCCAACCACCTCGACAATCCGAGCTGCAACAGGAGCCCGAAGAAGAAGATCGGAAAAGAGAGACCACTCAGGCTGAGGACCTGGGCGATCAAATCGATCGCGCTGCCACGCCGGATCGCCGCGATGATGCCAAGAGGGACCGCGAGCAAGATCGTCAGCACCATCGCAGATACCGCAAGCTCGATCGTCGCCGGGAAGTACTGCATCAAATCGCCCGACACCGAACTGTCGGTCTGCATGGACACACCCAGGTCCCCACGCGCCAGCTTCGCGAGATACACCAGGTACTGCTCGGGCAGGGGGCGATCCAAACCAAACGCGTGGCGCACGGCCGCAATCTGCTCGGGCCCAGCGTGCTCGCCGGCGATCAACTTGGCAGGGTCGGCCGGCACGAGATGGGTGAGGGAAAAGAGAAGGAGGCTCACCCCCACCAGGAGGGGCGGGAGCAGGGCGAGCCTCCTGAGAACGTATGCGCCCAATCGGCGGAACGCTCTTAACTCTTGTGGATCGCGTACAAGTCGAACGTATTCCCCAACAACGGATTGTAGACGTAACCCTGGACGTTGGACCGGACCGCCACCTGGTTGATCAGCGTGCCGATGAAGATTGCCGGCGCCTCTTGCACGATGATCTTCTGGGACTCCTTGAAGAGCTGGGTCCGTTTTTGTTGATCGGTCATCCCATTCGCTTGCGCCATCATCTGCTCGACCTTGTCGTTGGCGTAGAAGCTGAAGTTCCACCCGGCCGATCCCCACGCGTCCTTGCCGAACGTCGCCAGGATCATCGCCGAGGGGTCCGCGTAGTCCGGATAATTGCGGACGGGCAGGAGGTCGGGCGCGGTCTCGGGCTTCGCGGCCTTGTCCAGCAGGACGGATGAGGTGAGCTCCTGGATGTTGACGCCGATGTTGAGAGTTTTGAGCTGTCCCTGGAGAATCTCTGCGGCCTTGCGAAACGTGGGGTCTCCGGCAAAGAGAAAACAGCTTAGGCTGAACCCACCGTTCGGGTGGCTCGACTCACTGAGCAGCTGCTTGGCTTTCTGCATATTGAAACTATATGGTTTGTCGGACGCTGACAGGTGCGCAGGATCATTGTTGGGCAACGGACCGTACAGCGGATCGAGGTGCCCGTTGAAGATCAGGTCTTTTGCGCTCGGGTAGTCGAAGGCGTAGGATAGGGCCTGCCGGATTTTCGGGTCTTTGAGCGGCTCACGCTGACAGTTCATCGCGATGTAGAAGATGCGCATCGTTGGGAACTCGAGAATCTTGATCCCAGGTTCTTTGACCACGGCCTGGATGACATCGGGCGCCACGACCGTGAGGACATCGGCGTCACCCCCCTCGAGCATCAGGCGCTGGGTGGATGCCTCGGGCACGATCTTGAAGATAATGCGCTTCAGGTGAGAACCCTGCCACCCGCCCCAGTACCCGGGGAACGCCGATAGCACAACCTGCCCGGCGCCCTTGTCATAGCTCTCCAACACGTAAGGCCCAGTGCCGACCTCGTGATCCTTGAGCCACCCCTGGCCAAGGTCGTCCCCCTGGGCGTGATCCGCGATCGCCTTTGGGCTGACCATCAGGGCCCCGGAGACCGCGGCCAACTTGGCGACAAACGCCGCGTCGGGGCCGGTGAGCGAAAACCTGACCGTCAACGGGTCGGGGGCGTCGACCTTCGCCACGGTCCCCTTGAAAGCATACGCCAGCCCGCGGTTAATCTTGATCAAGCGCTCGACGGCAATCTTCACGGCCTCCGACGTCAATGTCGTGCCGTCGTGAAACCGCACACCCGGGCGGAGTTTGAAAGTCCACTCCCGTGCATCCGGCGTGCCCTTCCAAGAGGTCGCAAGCCGTGGAATGATCTCGGGGGTACCGCCTTTCAGGGACACGAGGCCCTCGTAGAATCCGCGTGTAATCACCAGGGTATTGTCGTACACGATCTGAGGGTCGAACGTCTGCACCACCAGTCCCTGCGCAACGGCCAGCGTATCCGGTCCGACCGCAGCGGCAGCAGCCTTCCTGAGCTGGAACAACCCCCCGAGCCCAGCAGCGCCTGCCCCGAGCACGGCGGCGCCCAGTCCTGCCGTTTGGAGCAGGCTCCGGCGGGAAAGTCGATCACTCCCTGTCATCTTGTCCCTCCTCCGGGTCTGTGCCCCACCATGATGGGGCCGTCAGGTGCATGGCGCCGGAAATGCCGCGAATCGGGCGGACTGCTCGCGGGGGAGGCCATCCAGCCGATTGTGGGCGTGAACGACGTCGCCAAGAGACCGCCGCGATGTTCTTCCGCGGTCGACTCAAGCCGGCGGCCCCACCGGGAACGCGCCCAGGGAGGCTGATACGATGTTGCTGCAAATCTTCCACCGCAATTGGCCGAGACGTTTCGCTGACCGTTGCTTGGAGTCCTCCAACGGAATGGCAGACGTTCCGCGCCGCGCGCCCCCCGCCGTTCGAATGGAACGCGGGTCCAGTGGAGGGTAGTAGATTACGGCTTCTCAACTCACCCGCGCAAGGCAGCGCTCCACCGCAGCGCGGGCTTCGCGTAGCGCCGCGATCACGGCGTTCCGGCCCCGCACGAGGTCCACCAGCAGGAACCTGGCCGCATCACTCTCGCGTGGGAGCGAGGCCAATCTCCGGGCCGCGGCGAGCCGCGGGAGGAACTCGTTGTCGAGGGCCGGGTCATGTGAAAACCGACCGGCGGAGGTGTACGTCGCGGGAATCAACGTGCGGCAGAGTGCCAGAAGACAGGCGTTGATCTCTCGGGCGCGGACCCCGGCGGCGCTCGCCGAGACCTGTTGGAGCCGTCCGCAGGCATCTTCCAAGCCGACGGCGGCGGCGGTGGCGGCTGAGAGATCAAACGCGCTCCCCGCCTCGCGTGCGAGGCCTTCGAGGCTCGCCCGAAGGTCCGCGGCACCGGCCAACGCGTTCAACGGCAGCAGTTCGCCGCTCAGCCACCGATCCACCACCAGGGCAAAGATTTTGGCGTCCCGCACGAGGCGCACCGGGTCGATCTTGTCAACCGTGTCGTGGGGAGTGTGCCACCACCACCCCAAACTCCCGTCCGTTTGATGGGAAAGCGAACCGAGGATGGACGGGATGCCCACGCCGAGGAACGACTGGTCGGAGTCCCGTCCGACGCGTTTGCCGTTGAGTTCGGCTTGTGCGACCTGCCGGACAGCCCACGCACCCAGCTCCAGAGTCTCGGGCATGGAGTTTGTGACGAACCGGTCGGCGGCGATCCCGCCGACGGAGTCGATATTCACATGGGCTACGCAGTGCTCAGCGAGGTCGAACCAGTGATGGTCCACGTACCACGCGGACGAGGAGTACCGCCCGTGCGAGTGCCCGGACCAGAATGCCAGCCGCAGGCCGCGGCGAAAATCTGCGCGGCGGGACGCGAGCACCCGGGCAACCTCCAACATTGTGGCGTTGGCGCTGCCGTTGTCCATCGCCCCCAGGTGCCACCCGTCCAAGTGCCCGGAAAAGAGGACGAACTGCTCAGGATCGGCCTCGGAGTGCCCGGGGCGAAGGTCGGCAATCACGATCGGGGTATTGGTCCACTTGGTCTCCACGGCCGCTGTCATGTGCACGTCCACCCGGGCTTTGGCGCACAACTCCCGCAGCATCTCTCCGTCGGCACGATGGACCGAAAGCAGAGGGATGCGGGGAAGCGCCTGGATCGTGCTGGCCGCCGGATTCCCCCAGATCGGCGAGACGCACATCTCGTGGGCGTGCCTGCCGCTGATGAAGATCAGACCCCGCACCCCCGCTCGGGTTCCTTCAACCGCCTGTTCGGGAGTCGCCATGTCGTCCACCAGGGCCACCTTCCCCTTGGCCCCCGCACGGGCGTACTCGTCGGGGGTGCCCTTGCCGACGTACACCAGCTCCCCGATGACACCGGAAGGATCCGTCTTCACTCCCATCGAGTGCGTGATGCAGAAGATTTCCCGGCTCTCCGGGGCAGTCATCCGCAGCGTCGCGGGGCCGGGGAGGCTGATGTAGGCGTCGTGAACGAGAATCTGGGTGGTATATCCAAACTCCCGGAGCTGGCCTTCCACATACGCCGCGGCCGCCCGTTCCTCGGCGGTGCCGGACAAGCGCGTCCACTTTGCGATGGTTCGATGGTATTCGACGAGGTGCGATGGAGAGATGAGCTTCAGGTCGATCACAGACGTCCCTCCTCCAACCAACCCTGACATGGGGCGGATCCCTATGCGTCGTCGGGAGCGGGAGGTCCTGGATTCGATATCAAAGATGCTGCATCCCACGTCCGCTTCGGCGACCGCTCAAAGATCTTCCGCTCCGCGAACCGATCAGCGGCCGATAGCGAATGCGGTCCCCGGAACTGCCGGCCGAGACCTGCAATGAACCCGCACCCTCCGCGCCCTGCCGGTCATTGCCGAAAATACTTGCGAGGGTGAGTCCCCCCTGCGCGGACACCCCGATTGCACTTATTCGCCCCGGAACTGAGGCGCTCGCCTATCTCGGAAAGCTTGGATCCCCTCGCGGGCATCGTGGGAGGAGAGGATGCGCCGGGCCCAGTGCTCTTCCAGTTCCGCGGCCTGATCCACCCCTTCGCGATACTGACACCGTACCCCCTCCTTGATCGCTTGCAGCGCGAGGGGAGCGCCACTCGCCAGTCGCTCGGCGACCCGCCGAGCCTCGCCATCGACTTGATCATCGGGGACCACCAGGCTCACCAGGCCGAGCTCCGCGGCCCGCTCAGCGTTGATATCGTCACCCAACAACAGCACATCCAACGCCCGATTGCGCCCAATATAATGGACGAGGCGCACCATACCCAGGCTCCAGGTCGGGATAATCCCCAGATAGGCGTCCCCCGCTCGGAACTTTGCGCTCGTCCCGGCAAGGCGAATATCGCACGCCCAGGCCAGCCCCGTCCCGCCGCCGATGCACCAGCCTCGAATGGCGGCTACGATCGGCTTGGGGAATGTCTCGATCTCTTCCACCAGACGGCGACCGGCGTCGCGAAGGCCGCGGCCCCCTTCATCGCGGGGTCGCGACTCCTCGTTCAAATCCGCCCCGGCGCAAAACGCGCGAGGTCCCGATCCCGTCAGGATCACTGACCGCGTCTCCGCTCGGCTCCGCACCAGGTCGAAGGCGGCGTGAAGTTCCCCTAACATCTCCGCCGTTAACAGGTTGAGGGGGGGCCGGCTGAGCGCAATCTGAGAAACCCGCCCACTGTGGGAGAGCACGAGCGTTGTGAACATACCGTCCTCCCTTGTCATTGTGTCGTCCGCTCAAGATCGTGGGCACCACTCGGTTTGGCGCGCATGGACGGCGGGACCCGATTCGCCATGGCCGTGAACACACGGTCACCAACACGCCTTTGACGGAAGCGTCGCAGCAAAGCCTACCGGTCAGCGGCGTGATTCACCCGCATCAGGTACCGGTACGGATCGCTGGTCATCACCGCGCCGCCCGAAACGAGGAGCACCGTTCCCGACACCCAGGCCGCTTCATCGGATGCAAGGTAGACAGCGGCGGCGGCAACGTCGGCGGGCTGACCGACTCGGCGCAGCGGGTAGAATGCCGCACGATCGCGCCGATCCGCGTCCTTGGCGAGCCACGCCGCGGTAAGCGGTGTCTCGACGACCGCGGGCGCAATCGCGTTCACGCGGATCCGGTGCTGCCCGAGTTCAACGGCCATCGTCTGCGTAATGTTGTTGAGCGCCGCCTTGCAGGCGCCGTAGATGCCCTCGCCGCCCGGAGCAGCGTAGAGGCTGTCAATCGAGGAGAGAAAGAGAATGACCCCCCCTGAGGCCTGCCGCCGCATCACCCGTGCCGCAGCCTGGGCCCCAAACACCTGCGCCGTGAGGTTCAACCGAAGCATCTGCTCCCACCCCGTCTCGGTCACCTCAAGCCATTCGCTCGTGCTTCCTGGGGCCTCGGTAAAGCCCCCGGCGTTGTTGACCCAAACATCGATCTTTCCAAGGCGGGCAACCGCGGTCTCGGCCGCGGCGCCCAGCTGGTCTAAAACGGTAACATCCGTAATCTGGATTACCGCCCGCCGCCCCCGCGCTTCGATCAGGCGCCCCACCTCCTCGAGGCCATCGCGGCTCCGGGCGGACAGGACAAGATCGGCGCCCTGCTCGGCGAAGGCCAACGCGATCGCGCGGCCGATTCCCCGGCTCGCCCCCGTCACCACACAGGCCTTGCCCGTCAGCGAAAACATCTCTCCACCCTCCTCGACGTGGTCCGCCGTCCTTCTGGACGCGGCCGGCGTTCCCCTCGCTCCGGGTTGAGGTCAACGAAGCCAGACACGGCGACCCCCATGGATTGCGGGATGCCGGCATGGCGTCCTCCCCTTGGTTGTGGCGCCGGGACCGGACCGGCCCAGTCAACCGGCCGGCTCCAACAAGACCCGGCCGATCCCAGAACCCAGCGATTGGGCAGAGGTATCCGAGCGCAGACGCCCAGGTCAAAGCGAGAGCAAACAAGTGGTTTCCGTTCTTCTACCAGTCGATCTCGGGGCCCTCGGAGGGTGAAGCTATCGGTCGTCTAGCTGAATGAACGCGCCTCGTCCCCCCGGAGGCGTGCCGCTCGGTGCACGCGCACGGCTGCTCCATAGCCGACGATGAGCGGGTGTGGATGTTCGGCGGCCGAATTGGCTTGCGGCAAGAACAACGTGGCGAGAAAGAACGGATGGCTCGGGAGCTCCACGATCCGTGCCTCCCCCTCCCCCCCCACCCCGCTGACAATCATCCCGCCCGCCTCAAGCTGCCGCCGGTACTCTGGGTTCACGCCGTAGTTGCAGTAATAGGCTTCTATTGACTCCTCCGCCCCGTAGAGAGCGGCGGCGCGAGAATTCGGGAGGATGGTAACCCGCTGCTTCTGCCCCACGAGCGAACATGCCAGCGGCGTAACGACCAGGCACTTGCCCTCGGGGTCGGTCTCTGCGTGATCCGCATCCTCGAGCCCGAGGACGTTGCGCGCGAACTCAACGATCGCGTGCTGAAAACCCCCTCAGGTTCCGACCAGCGGTACGCCACGCTCGCGTGCATATCGAATCGCCCGGAGCGCCCCAACCATGCTGCGGTAGGGGCTGGCCGGAGCGATCCAGAGTCCGTCAAAGCCAGCCAAGCGTGCTGAAGGATCCCGTCCCACATCGTCGGTGCCGATCCACGCAAAGTCAAGGTCGGCGTGGGTTAGGGCGGCGTTTGTGAATTGATGCGTTTCGTTGCTCGGGCTGTAGTCACCAATGACGCAGATTTCCGGACGGACCACAATCGCCACACCAGGAGTATATCATAAGCGGATGGGTCGGCTCTTCCCCCCTCGCAGCCTACGCCAAGAGACCCGGTGGATGGATGACGGACGCGGGCGCATCGAGGATGATTCAGTGTGGGGGCGGAGAGTCACCCGCTGCGCTCAATCGAACACGACGGTCTTGTTCCCGTAGCAGAGGACTCGGCGCTCCAGCCACAGCCGGACGGCCCGCGCCAGCACGAGTCGTTCCAGGTCTCGCCCCTTGCGCTGGAGATCTTCGACCGTGTCGCGGTGGGTCACACGGACAACGTCCTGCTCGATGATCGGTCCCTCGTCGAGCGCCTCCGTCACGAAGTGGCTCGTGGCTCCGACAAGTTTGACCCCGTGCTCGACGGCCTGATGGTACGGCCGCGCCCCCGGGAACGCGGGAAGAAAACTGTGATGGATGTTGATGATTCGAAGCGGGTACGCCTGAACGACGCGCGCGCTGAGAATCTGCATGTATCGTGCCAGGACGACCAGATCGACACGCTCCGCGGCGAGCATTGTGAGAAGCTTGCCTTCCTGCTCCTCCCGCAACCCAGGGGTGACCGGCAGGCAAACAAACGGCACGCTAAAGAGCTCCGTCAGTGGCCGCACGGTTTCGTGGTTGCTTGCCACCACGACGATATGACCGCGGAGCTCCCCGGCCCGCGCGCGGAGCAGGAGGTCGATCAGGCAGTGCTCCAGTTTGGACACGAGAACAGCAAGGCGCGGCAGCGGCTCATGGCCAAACAGCTCAAAGTCCATATTGAGATCCGTCATTAGCGGCCCGAGTTGGTCGCGAAGGGCGGTAAAGGCAAGGTCCATCTCATCCATTGCAAATTCGATGCGCTGGAAGAACATACCAGCAAGGGGATCGATATGCTGGTCGGCGTGCAAGATGTTGGCCCCGTGGCCATAGAGAAACCCGGTGATCGTGGCCACCAATCCCTTACGGTCTGCGCCGCGCGCCAGCAGCACCGCAGTTCGCCGGGGGGCAGAGCGGGTTACCATGAGTCCTCTCCATCTCGTACCCGGGGGCGAAGGGACGGCCACCCCCACAGTTTCAGGATCGAGCCCGGTCGGCAGCACGCGCCCGTGCGCGAACGGCTCCGCACCACTGGGCGCCTAACCCGACCGGGCCTCGGGCCTGCGCTCGCCGGTGAGGCCGATCCTACCACCCGCCGTACGCAACCCAGCCGCCGTCTACCGTCACACATGACCCCGTGATGTAGCTGGCGTCGTCGGACCCGAGGAATGCAGCAACTCTAGCAACCTCTTCGGCGGTCCCGAAGCGTCCCGCCGGGGTTCGCCGCTCGATATCGGCGTTCGTGTAGTCCCCGGACCCCTGGTCGCGTTCATCCATCGGCGTCTTGATGTACGCTGGATCGATGCTCACCACTCGAATCCCATGACGTGCCCACTCTGCAGCAAGCACCTTAGTCAGTCCGATCAGGCCGTGTTTGCTGGCGCAGTAAGCTGCACGCTTCGGCAGGCCTACCTCTCCCAGAATCGAGGAGATGTTGAGGATGACGCCGCTTCGTTGGGGGATCATCACCCGCGCGGCAGCCTGGGCACAGAAAAACGCCCCGGTCAAGTTTGTGTCAATCGTGAGCCGCCAACCTTCCTCCGGCAGCGCCTCGGACGGACCGATCATCGACGTGCCGGCATTATTGACGAGGACGTCCAAGCGATTCCACCGCTGCTGAGCCGTCGCCATCATGCGGTCCGCGAACGATTGGTCGCGTACGTCGCCCGCGATAGCGACTGCATCGTGTCCTTCTTCCCGGAGAGCGCGGGCGACCCGTTCTCCCCGATCTTGGGAGCGAGAGTTGACGACGATGCGTGCGCCCTCGCGGGCGAACGCCCAAGCGATTGCTTCGCCGATCCCCATGCTTGACCCGGTAATAACCGCGACACGGTCGCGCAGCCGCATTCCTCTCCTCCTCATCCGCACTGACTTCCCGGTGGGCTACATGCGCACCTCGCCGCGAGCCGCCAACAACTTCGCCTTCCGCACCGCCTCAATGCGCCGTTCGGCCAACAGATCGGCCGCCCGGTACGTGGGAATCCGCTCTTGCCGGGAGACGCGGATGAGGGAGGACATCGTCTCATAGATCCTCGACACGTTTGTCATGGCGCGCTCCCGGTTGAACCCACCGGGGTTGAGCCGATCGGTGTCGAAAATCGTACCCCCCGCGTTCACGATGTAGTCGGGGGCGTACAGAATGCCTTTGGTCTCAACTTCCTGGCCGTCGCGTTCTTCTCGCAGTTGGTTATTGGCCGATCCGCAGATGATCTTGACCTTGAGCTGCGCGAGCGTCTGCGTGTTGATCACTCCGCCCAACGCACACGGGCAGAAGATGTCGGCTTCCCGGCCGATGATCTCATCTGGGTGGACGGAGGAAACCGAAAACTCGGCCGTGACCGCTTCTACCTTCTCCCGGTCGATATCGGTGACAACCACCCGCGCGCCTTCCTTGACCAGGAGGGGCACCACCTCCGACCCGACCGCGCCCAATCCCTGGATGGTTACGGTACGTCCCTCGAGGGAATCGCTCTCGTAGACGGCCTTGGCACACGCTTTCATCCCCTGCACGACCCCAAAGGCTGTGGCCCCTCCGATGGGGCCCGCACCCCCCCAGGAAGCGGGGAGGGTCACGACGTAGGGGGTTTCCATCCGCATGTACTCCATTTCACGAAGGGTGGTCCCGACATCCTCACCCGTGATGTAGATCCCACCGAGCCGATTGATGAAACGCCCCAACGAGCGAAATAACATCTCGCTCTTCTCTCGCCGTGGGTCTCCGATGACGACGCACTTTCCCCCCCCCAGATTCACTCCCGCCGCCGCGTATTTGTAAGTCATCCCGCGCGCCAAGCGGAGGGCGTCCTCAATGGCCTCCATTTCCGATGGAAACGTCCACATGCGCGTTCCACCGGTGGCCGGGCCGAGGGTCGTGTCGTGGATGGCGATGACGGCCCGCAAACCGACGGCCTTGTCCTGACAGATGAATACGTTCTCGTAATCGTATCGCTCCATGTATGCCAGGATGGAGTCCATTCAACCCCTCCCAACCCCGGGGGACGCACCATTCCCCGCCAGAGGCACAGATCACCGGCGGCGCAGAGGGTCGTCCCCGACTGCAGGAAATCTTCGTCAATGATTCCGGGTCCAAAAAGCCCAATCCTCTCCGTCCGCCGGCGGGCGAAGGAGGAACACTGCCAGCACGGCACCGGGTCGCCGGCGCCTCACCTCACGGCAATCGTTTGAGCACCCGCCCTCCGTCACATGCGGCCACTCCGGCAAACCGAATTGCCGGGCACCACGACTTCCCGGCCGATTCGGCTCCCGTTTCGAGCAACGATCTCCCGGGCCGAGCGGAGTTAGGAAGAGGGGAATTTGAGGCCGTGGACCCCGCGATAATCCGCGGGGGGCAGGGGTGTCCAACCTGACAGCAGTTCAGCCGCCGGGCGATATACCTCCACCGCCAGAGGCCGGCAGGTCGAGAGAGGATCACGCCGTTCCGGCCCCCACATCGGTACGGACAAATCTCCGTGCGGGCATGTGGAAATCGCACAGAGTAAATCCATCTCCGCGAAAAACTCAAAGAAATCCCCGGTCTTTGCCGGGCTCCCCTTGGCAAAGTACCGCCCGTCGCGCCTCAATCCGGTGACCATGAAGATGTTCAGCACATCATGCACATCAAATTCGGTGAGGCGATACGGGGCTACGGCGCGCACCAAATTCGAGTGGCAGGAATAGTCAAATTCTTCCCCGTTCAGCATTTTGTGAACGTAGGGGTCACACCGCGTCCCAAGCAGGTCATGGCATCCCGCCCCGTCCGCGTCGATCCCATAGCCGACAGTATCGTTTGTGATTGTCAGCATCGGTCGGAGGTACGGGAGACACGACCACAGCCGATCAAATGTCGTGACGTGCGTGCCGTGCAGCTGCCGAGTCCTGGCCGCCCAGAAGCGCTCGCGCGGATTGTGGCGATTCCAGGCATTAAAATCGGCCACCTGCGGGCCCTCGATCACGACAATGCGGCATAGGTGGCCGCCGGGAACGGTCCAGGCCTGTCCGGACCGGCGCGGGACAACCATTCGCTCAACGAGGGTGCGTTTGCCGATATCGTGGGCGAGCCTGTTGTAGAACGTTTGGTCGACGTCAAGCGGTGTTCCCGGGTTGCGATCATAGAGAGCCCTCGGTTCGACCACGATGCGCCTCCTCGGAGCGGACCTGGCGGGCTTGCGTACCCGTTGGCATGACGGGGGTCGACCCTTTTCCACCTGGACGGAAGGCGATCAGATCCGCGGCCCACCCCCCACCCTCCTTTTACCGCCATGAGCCTCGGTCCCTCTCATGCGGCACAATTGCGCGTTCGTCATGCGGTGATCGGAGCGGCACCAACAACATGCCTCACGATGCCGACCGCCTATGGGAGCGTGGGGTTTTGATGTTACGCATTTCACGTACCGCATTCCCATGGGTGACAAATGGAACGAGCGACAACCAGAACAACAGGCGCAGATCCCCTCGAGATCTTTCCGTCGATACGATACACCCACCTCACCGCCTTCTGTTCCCTATCGCGCCCGCAGGCGGCTTCTTTGCCGAGAAGTTGGCTGTTTGCCGTTCTCCTTCAGATTAGCGCCCGTATTCATCGTGACGACGCACCCAGTACGGGCCCCGGCCGCCTTCGTCTCGACCCTTTGGCACTAGGTCAAGGTAGTGATAGTCTACATTGAGCATGTCGATGCCCCGGGCGTAAGCCGAATACGTGTGGAATACTCCGCCCGTTGCGTCCTTGAAGAACACGCTGACCCCCTCTCGCTCCGATACCCCCGGATCTTGTATCGTGAAGTTGTAAAAAGCCGCTGCCCTCGCCAACTCCTGCGGCGTGAACGATACGTGGTAGTCGGAATTGAAATCGGTCTCCGCCGACGAGACCCACTTGAAACCCCAGCTCATCCGCTTCCGGTACGCCGCCAACGTGCCGTACGATACCCGAGACACCGCAACCATAGTGACATCGCGTTGGTTCAGATGCACAATGACTCCATTGAAGTTGTCGGCCCAACGCGAACAGTGCGGACATCCTTCCTTCCAATCCGGGGCAAACATGAAGTGGTAGATAACCAGCTGGCTCCTCCCGGCGAAGAGCTCCGACAACGTCTCCTTGCCGTTCGGCCCCTCGAAGGAGTACGGTTTGTCGACGCGCTCCCAGGGCAGGTCGCGCCGATCCTGACTCAACTGGTCGCGCAACCGTGTGAACTCCTTCTCTTTGACCAGAAGCCGCTTACGCGCCTCGATCCACTCGTCCTTGGACACCACAGCATGATGACCTGTCATGTCGACCATAAGTACCTCCCCCTAGGTACCAACCATGTCTCTTTGTTGGAGTGCAAATCAAGCGGAAATCCACTCATCGTCCTTGCAGTGACTGGATCACCATCTTACCGAAGGAGCTGAATCATACCGAGTTCCATCCAGCGCGCGGCGTTTTCCCACAAACAACGGGATCGCGGCCTTGCGGTTATGCGCGCCCACGTGACCCGGCTCAGTCCTCGGCTTTTTCCCGGCCAGCGTCGTCAATCGCCTCGAATCGGTGAGCGTCGGGCGAGATAGCGGGCGAGTTTATCCACGATCTGCCCCCATCCTCCCTGGTGACGCTTTACCTCATCGGCGTTGGCGAAGCGCTCGTGCGTGAGGACGAGTTCGCACGCACTGCCGCGCTCGAAAAGCTCGACAGTGACGAGCGTCGGTTGGTTGCCGGTGGTTTTGGAGATCCACGTAAAAGCGAGTTTCGACGGCGGCTCGACCACCAGATATTCCCCCGTATGGTCGATCGCGCGGGTGCCCTTCATGACGATCCGATACGTACCCCCGCCACGGGGGTCAAGCTGCGCTTCGGCCGTGACGATTTCTCCGGGGCACATCCACTCGCCAATGCTCTTCGGGTCGATCCAGGCCGCGAAGACCTCTTCGCAAGACGCCTGAATGACTTTGCGTATTACAAGCCGATCTCGTCGCTCCTCCTCAGCCACCACACGGACCCCCGACGCGAGTGTGTCCCACCCCTCATCCGGTCTGCGCGCCGCGTCGATCACGTTTTCGCTTGGCAACGACATGTCGTTCGAGCGCCTCCAGCCTCGCCTCCCAGAACGCGCGGTGGTGCTCGAGCCAATCCGTCGCTGGGCGCAGTGCCCTCGGCTCAAGGTGGCAGTAGTGTTCACGGCCCACCACTACCCGGCGGATCAGTCCGGCGCGTTCAAGTGTCTTGATGTGCTTCGAGATCGCGTTGAGGGAGACCGGAAATGGTCGAGCGATCTCTGTTACCTTTGCGGGCCTCCGGGCAAGCGCAGCGAGAATGGCGCGCCGCGTCGGATCGGCCACCGCTGTGAACACCTGATCGAGCAGGCCCGGATTATATTCAACCATATGGTTGAAGTATATCCTGGCCCCCGCCGTCCCGTCAAGCTTGTGCGTAAGAATCCCTAGTGGCTCAGCGGCCCCCGGAGGGTACGCCTCGAGGGGATTCACCCTCGAGATGTCGAACACGACCAAACGGTCGCGGAACTGCAGAAAGGTCTGCGGCGATCGGGAGTATCCGGGGAGAAGGCGCAGCCATGCGCACGACCGGCGTTGAACCCATCCAGGATGTCGCTCATCTCGCCCATGTCGAAATACAGACTCCCCGGATGAGTGAGACGCTTGCGTTCTTCACGACGGTCATTGGCCTTCAGGAGAGTCGCCGCGAAGGCGCCTCCGTGTTTCTGCGGGCGTGGGGAGATTACTACCATCATACCTTGAAGATCACGGAAGCCGACCAGGCGGGATTGGGACACGTTGCGTGGCGGGCGGTCAGCCCTCAGGCCTTGGAGCGTCGAGTGAAAGCCCTGCACGACGGTGGATGGGGGCGGGGGTGGATCAAGGGGGACATCGGTCACGGTCCGGCGTACAGGTTCGTCGATCCAGCCGGGCACCCCATGGAGATCTTCTACGAGGTCGAGTGGCACGAGTCACCCGCAGCGTCGCATACCAGGTTAAAGAACCAACCGGACCGGCGTCCCATCACCGGCATCGGGGCCCGGAGGATTGATCACGTCAACCTGTCAGCCAAGGATGTCCGGGCAAACAGCCAGTTCATGCAGGAATGCATGGGGTTCAGGCTGCGTGAGCACATCGTGCATGATGGGCTTGAAATAGGCGCGTGGCTGAGTGTCACGCCGCTGGTACACGACATCGCCTATATGCGTGACGTTTCAGGGGCCGATGGTCGTTTCCACCACGTCGCCTTTTGGCTGGATGACTACGGCGACCTCATCCGGGCGGCCGACATCCTCAGAGAATCTGCCGGGCACATCGAGGCCGGTCCCGCAAAACATGCCATCACGAACGCTTTGTTCCTGTACCTCTACGAGCCGGGCGGAAACCGCCTGGAGCTGTACACAGGCGGATACCTGATCTTTCCCCCTGATTGGCGCCCCGTGACCTGGACGAAGGAAGATCAAGATCTACGCGTCTGGTGGGGTGGCGATCTGCCTGAAAGCTTCTTTACTTACGCAACGCCGGTGGCACCGGCGAAGGCCAACCTTCCCGCTTAGCCTGTATCCATTGGGACGCCGGAACCCGTCGTAACCAAGGGGATATCTGCCACCCCCAGTTCTCCTGGGGGCTTGCGGGAGATGATCCGACCCGCGACGATGCAGGTTCCCTCATCGTCCATCAGCCCCAACCCCCGCCGGAATGCACCCACACCTGTATCCTCCGCTGCCCCGGAGTGGGTACAATTGAAACCGTTGAATGCTTCGCTCGTCGTGGCCGCACGGCCAACGGATCGAAGTCGGGGGCGCATCATGAAGATCAACGGGGAAACAATCTGCTGTGAAGTTGAAGGGCAGGGTCCACCCGTCGTGCTCATCCATGGGTGGACCTTGAACCTCCGAATGTGGGATAGGCAGATGAAGGCATTGAGCCGACGGTTTCGGGTTATTCGCTATGACCGTCGAGGCTTCGGCAAATCCAGTGGGCGTGAGGACCTCCAGTGGGATGGGGCGGATCTCGAAGAACTGCTTGATCATCTCGACATTGACAACGCGCATATCCTCGGCATGTCTCAGGGCGGCAGCGTTGCGCTCCGGTTCGTCCGAACTTTTCCCGCCCGGGCGCGCTCTCTCATCTTACACGGCAGCATCCCGCCGGAGGGCTATCCGCTACCGTGGACGGGGCCCGATCGCATCCCCATGAGCGAGTGGCGGTCTCTTGTGAAGAAATCGGGACTCGACGCTTTCCGCCGAGACTGGAGCACTCATCCGATCATGCGAGTCCCGGACGACCGTCACGACGTCCAGGTGGCTCTTGCAGACATGATACAAGCGTATCGCGGTGAGCGCTTTCTGAACCCTGCAAAACCCTCCGGTCCGATCGGGCCCGCCACCATGGATGACCTTCCGCGTCTCACCCTTCCCACACTGGTGGTTATCGGCGAGACCGACGTCCCGTATCTCCAGATTGCCGCGCGCATGTTTGCGTACTATTTGCCAAACGCGCAGATGGCTGTGATTCCAGGTGGTGGACACATGATCAACTTGCTAGAACCTGAGCGGTACAATACCACGATCCTTCGCTTCCTTGAGAACACTCAGATCACCGGGGGCGAGGCCGGAACCTTCAAGTGATGATAATGAATCACCCGCATTCTCTCCCAGGCAAGGCCCGACCGAGAGAGCGTCCCCTTGCGCACCCAGCGCAACGCCCCCCGACTCGGAATAAACTGTGCATGTAGCTGGCGCCTCACTGCCTCAAGACAGGTCAGCAAAGAGACGTTCAGTGGGGCGACGGTGCGTATCCGGCTTCCCCTATTCTCTTCATGAATTCCGCATGAGTTCTTGGCGGAGTTTTCACACTAGCCCGCTATGATCAGAGTCGGGATATCCTTAGAGCGCATTACCGGATGTGGGAGGGCACCAACGACGTTAACCCATATTCCTTGCGCGGGGAGGTTTCGTCATGCGCTTTCGTTGCCCAGAGTGCGGGGCTGAAACCGAGGTCATCCTGAAAGAGGGAGAAGAGGTTGTCTCTGTGTACTGCCTCAAACACAAGGGCGGGGCGGACGCCCACATACGCCCCGTTTACATGAGCAGTGTCCCATCGGCGGCCACCAAAGCCGTGCCGGAGGTGGCCTTTGCCTAAGACGCCGTGCCATTAATCATGCGCCGACAGGAGGGCCTTCGTCCTACCTACCTGCGGTCGCTAACGGAGCATACCTGTTATGCTTTCGGCAGATGAAAAGCTACGCGGCGTTCCTCCGGGGCGTGAGCCCGATGAACACGAAGATGCCGGAACTCAGGCGGGCATTTGAGGCCGCAGGCTTCACGGACGTAAGGACGGTTCTCTCGAGCGGGAATGTGGTCTTCAGTGCGCCGCCGGCGTGGGAAGCAGCGCTCGAGCGCAAGACCGAAGCGGCGATTAAGAAGCACCTCGGTCACGCACACCTCACCATCGTGCGCCCGATCGATGCGCTCCGCAGGATGCTTGCGACGAACCCCTACAAGTTTTTCCGACTGAAGCCCGGCTCGAAACGAGTCGTCACGTTCCTGCGCGGGAATCCGCATGCCCGGTTCGCACTACCGATCGAACTTGATGACTCGCGCATTCTTCACAGGAAAGGCGGGGAGGTCTTCAGTGCCTACGTCCCAGGTCCCGACGGACCCGTGTTCATGAGACTCATCGAGAAAACCCTCGGCAAGGATCTCACAACGCGCACGTGGGAAACGGTTATGAAGGTCGCAAAGTGAAAAGAAGTGAGTCGACCTTCGCGCCGCGTACCGCCGCTAGGGAGGGAGCGTCACGACCAGCGCATCCATTTAGCGCGCAGGTTCCAGAACGTGTTCGGACGAAGACTGTCTCGGACGGATGTTTACGGTTGAGGAGCGCGATCGGGTCCGACACGCCATCCTGAAGATGGCCCACGCGGATCCGCGAGTGGTCGCGGGTGCGATGATCGGCTCGCTCGCGCTGGGCGCCGGCGATTCCTGGTCGGATCTTGACCTCGGCTTCGGCCTAGTGGATGGGTCTTCACCCAGCGACGTACTTGCGCAGTGGACGTCGAGACTCGAGCGAGAGTTTGGCGCGGTTCATCTTTTCGACTTGCCGTCACTGTCCACCATTTACCGCGTCTTCCTATTCCCCGGGTGTCTGGAGGTCGACGTGTCAATGACTCCCGCCTCAGAGTTCGGAGCCCACGGACCCAAGTTCAAAGTGCTCTTCGGCCGCGCCGTTGAGCGGCCTCAAACCGTGCGGCCGCCGGCGGAGCATCTGTTCGGGTTGGGCGTTCACCACGCAGTACGCGCGCGTTTCTGCGTGGCCCGAGGCCGGTTCTGGCAGGCCCAGTACTGGATCGGCGAAGTCCGCAACCTGGCGCTGTCGCTGGCTTGCCGTCGGCGCGGGCTCGAGGTGCGCCAGGGTAGAGGCTACGATGAGCTTCCGGCGGAGATTTTGGCCACCTTCGAGGAAACGCTGGTACGGTCCATGAATCCGGGAGAGCTCTTGCGTGCCTTGGGCCACGTTGTCGGGGGACTCCTGCGCGAAGCGACCGAGGCGGCGGAGTTGGCGTCAAAGGTTGAAGGCCACCTAAGTCAGTTAGCGTCTCCGCGTTTCGTGGGACGGCTGAGTGACTAAGCCTGCCTTAGTCACGGCCGCGACCCCCGCAGCATGCCGCCCTCCTTCAGCAGACAAACGTGGCCGCAGAGTGGGCGGAGGGCGCTGAAACAAGATGGGCCTTCGCTTGCCCTTTTCACCGCTCTAATAGAGTCCCGGAATCAGCCGTGATGTCCGGGCACGGTAGGCATCGTACTCGTCGCCGAACTGCGTGCGTAGCAGTCTCTCTTCCGCATGGATGCGCGCGAGTATCGGCGGGATAGTCAGCGCTGTTAGTAGCACACCAATCCCCGAACGGAAGGCCAGACCCCATCCTAGCGAGTTGACGAGCAAACCCAGGTAGCTAGGGTGGCGGATGACGCCATAGACACCGACGGTGATCAAGGTGTGCCCGGGTTGGATCGCGACCAGCCCGCTGAACTGTCGGCCCAGCACGAAAACCGGCCAGAGCCGCAGCGCGCCCCCGACGGCGAAGAGAAGAACCCCAAGCCAGCGAATGCTGTCGCCGTCAAGGACCCAGAACTCCATGCGGTCCGTCCAGGCCGGCACATAGCCACCCAGTAGCCCGATCAGCGCAAACGCAGCAAGGACCCAGCGGTTGGAACGATCTTCGCGCTCGCCGGGGCTCAAGTTCCCGCCAGCAAATGATGCCACGCCAGATAGAATTAGGAGTGCAATGGCGAGCGCGATCAGCGCCCGGTGAGAAAAGAACGCCATAAACCCGCCCCAACCAAGCACGGCCAGGCCCAGAAAGGCAGCGGTGCCCACAATGATCAGCGTAAAGCGCACGGTCGGTCTCAATCGTCAAGCTATAGGCTATCACAAGGGGGCACGGGTGTCAGTCCACCGAGTGGCTAGCCCGGTCAACACGGCGCCTCGGCCGATTGTTAAGCTTATAGGGGGAACGGGACTTCCTTCGGTGAATCGCGATACACGCGACGACCTGGCTAGGGATCGAGCGCGGGCCTGCTCACGCTCACCGGCCGGCGGCGCCTGTCGATGTTGAGGCCCATGATCGACCCAGCGGGTGTGCCGGTTGTTGAGCGAGCCTTCTCAATGGGGGCCGCAGGATCCCCGGTGACGTTCCCGATCGCCGGATGATAACATTCATTGAGGCGCGCTGCTGCCATGCCATTCCTACACCGCGCTAGGCGGACGGAACCGGAGGGAGCCGAGATGATCACGCGGACAATGCTGACCGACCAACTCGACTTGTATCACGCGCGTCTGGAGATGGCTTTAGAGGGCATCACGGGCGAGGATGCACGCAGGGTCGTGGCCAAACCTCTTGCGCCGATCGTCTGGCAGATCGGACATCTGGCGGTCGTTGACGCCATCTATGTCCAGCGAGGCGGTGGATCCTACACGGTGCAGCCAAGCTACGACACCCTGTTCAAGCCGGGGACAGGTGGGGAGGCGGAGTATCCGCTGCTGGGTGAAGTGTGGGCGGCATTTTCCGACGCCCACCAGGCCCTGCGGGCTCTCGTCAAAGAAGCGGATCTAGCCAGGCCGCTCCAGCACCCCGCCGGCGCCTACACCAGCGTGGGCGGGATGCTCCTCTATGCCTGCTACCATCGGGGCTACCACGCCGGCAAGATTGGCACGCTGCGCGCGCTACTCGGCAAGCCACTCCCCATGGTGCCGCCGGCAAGACGGTGATGTTTAGGCCTAAATCCGCCACCCTCAAAAACCGTCCTCGGGGTCACTCCCGCTGCGATGAGCTGGCCACTCAACTTCTGGCTCACTGACTTCGAAGTGCAGGTCCGCGTGGGCCGTTGGGTCGTGCGCCGCGTCGCCTTCTCTGATATTCGGGAGGCGAGCGTGGCGACCGGGCTGCGCGTCCCGCTCTGGAACGAGCACTGGTGCAATTTCTGGCCACTCCGCTATGTTGTCCTCCAACGGCGGAGCGGGTGGATCGCGACCTTCATCATCAATCCGCCCGACCCTGAGGAGTTCCTGGCTGACCTGGCCCGCCGCGCTTCGCTGCCGCGGGACGGTTGATGGACGCTCCCGCCGAACGAGGGCTGGACCAAAATCGGGCCCCACGCGCATACCCCTCGCTCGCGTCCGCCACGCCGCAACGAAGACGGGGCCAGGTCGGTCAGAAGCTCCCGTAGCTTAGAACATCGCCACTGCGCCCTCAAATTTTGCGCCGTGGCTACGTGACTACTTATCGCGTGTTCTAAGGATTCGGCTTGTCTATTGCGGTTTTGATTCGTCGTATGAGAGGGAAGCTGGGTCGGGCTCGTTCACTGACAATTTCGGAGATATGAGCAGCACTAATTCCTACCCTCGCGGCTAGTGCAGATAGGCTCATCCTTCGCACCCTGCACCACAGCTGAATGTCCATTCTCAGCTGGTGGAGAGATTCTTCTTCTGCTTGAGGGATGTCGACTTTCAACTTCACCGTGGCCGATGGTGCAGCGTCGGCTAGGTCCTAGCCTACCCGAATAACATCAACTCAAGGTGAAGGCCGCGTGAAGGAAAGTTCAGATCATCAGGGTCAAGAATCATCCGGAATGTAGATGCCACCTGGGCTCGGGTCCCGCATCCACGTTGATCCAGTCCCCTATACGCCGGTTGGCTCAAAAGTTGAATGCACAGCGGAGGTCGCCGACGTTGGCATCCCGGCTGTGAGCGGCAGGCGGTTCCAGCGCCGTTCGATCAGCCTCAGAATCGCGATTGTGTCATACTTGGAGTGTGATCGATGAAGTGCCGTTTCGCGTGAGGCGAAATGATAACCGTCACCCGGGCGCCCGGAATCCTATGCAACGAACCAGTTCCAGTCTGTCATGGGAAACCCGCCGATCCCCGAATCCACTGGTCGCATTGGTTCGACTCCCGCAACTTCTATCCATACTTCAGTGCAAGCCGAGCATCGGTCACGGATAGAAGCGTTATGCCCTCGATGAGCGCGAGGATCAATGGAATGAATGTTCAGAAAAACACAATGTAACCCGCCCCCCTTGGGTCGGTTCACCAAGGTAGACTCCGCATGCGACCCCGCTACGCTGCGACGCATGGCCCTGGTGTAGGCCGGGGGGCCGGAAACATGCGCCGGAGACGGCAAGACCCAAGGTCTGCGCTGATAAGGCCCCATGCTGACTTCGCTTCTCTGGTTGAATAAGCGTAGAATGAACTTGTTTCCCCCTTACTCGACGATAATTTCCTCGGCAATCAGTCAGCCGCCCGAATCTTCACTACCCCGTCGATTGTGGTCTGGACGAAGTAGCGGCGGGTTCGGAACCAATTGGGGCAAGCGGTGATCACTGATCGCGGTCGCGACTACTTGGTGAGACGGGGCCTGGAGGCATCATACGTACCATCACCGCACTAGGAAATCGGCACCGACAGACAGACTCCCTGTAGGGAGATGGAGGTAGGAACCATATGCATCTGAGCGCACGGCGGTACGAGAATGTGACCAATCCTCGCGAACTGGGGCGGCACGTCAGCGAGACCTTTATCCCGTTGATCAGCGCGGTACCCGGGTTCATCGCGTATTATTTCACCGATGCTGGGAACGGTACGATGGTCTCCACCAGCATCTTTACGGACAAAACGGGCGCTGAGGAATCCAATAGGGTAGCAGCGGAATGGGTCAAGAAGAATCCGAATGTGCTTCCGACTGCCACGCGGGTGACAACCGGGGAAGTGCTCGGGCAAAAGGTCAAATAGGCCAGGAAATCGGTTGCGAGATGACGAGGGCCGGGAACACTCCGGCCCTTCTCTCTTCGCCGACTTGAAACAAGCTCTGTGGTGGCCCTCGCTGGACTTGGAGGAAAGTTTCGGAAACGCTGGTGCCGGGAAGGGGGATTTTTGCGTTTCCGAAAGCCCGATTGCGATTGGATGGTAGCCTGATGTCCGGTACCAGGAGGGCTACCACCGCTGCCTCAACCGTCAGGACCAAAAGCCTCATGCCTGTACTCGCTTTCGAGCATGAGATCGTACTCGCATCGCTTTGAAAGCGGATCGGGGCCTCCGCCACCTAAGCGTTCGGGATCCCACCCCCGAAAGGCGGGCTACATACGGTGGTCCTGAGCTGATGGGGCCTTCAGGATTGTCCCACTCTGACCTTACCCGATCCGCTCCTCGAGCCTTACGGTCACACTATCACCCGCCTCTTTCCCAATGGCCTCTCGTACATCCGCCTTTACGGGCAGCATGTGTCTGCCATCCCCCATGGCCATAAACGCACTGTGGAATGGATAGCCATTGATCGTGCCCCGCACCTTCACGAGACCCCGCGTCCCGAAAAATTTGACCGATTCAGGCCACACTACGTATGTCCACGCTCCCCTACTGCGGCCTTTTTCTAGGGTAGCTGTGAATCGTTTGATTAACCTCATAACCCCCTCCCACCCCACTCTCCGCCGACAAGGCCGCTGGTTCGTTTCAAAACGGGCTTGTCCCTGTTCGTTCGGCAGTGGCGGCTCGAAGGGAACGGAAAGCCTCCGGTCATTGTTTCAAAATACCCAACGGGAGTGACTCGGGATGAGTAAAGTCTTGTGATTCCGAACAGAATCATCGAGTCCGGAAAGTATTGGCGTTACCCTTTTTCCTAGTCGCCCGCCCGCACATCCTGGATAACGGAGCCCTCGGGAGAATCCATCATCACGTGCACAGTCCGTCGATTCTCCCTCGCCTCGTGCAATTGTCTCAAAATCTCATCAAACTTTCGATTTTCCCGCAGCAACGCGTAAAACCGCGCCGACTCCGAAAAGGCCACTTCCACCGAATCCTTGTCCTTTCGATCGCGTATCAGGACAACCGTCATCTGCCGGTACTCCCGCTTGTCCCGCCGCTTCGCCCCCCCCAGTTCGTTGTCTCCGGCTAGCACGTGACCGACTTCTGATACGCAAGTAGTGTCGCATCTGTCGCGGTGTAGTTCGGATCCGTTGTGAACGCGGTCCAGCCGCCCGCCGGAGTGTAGGCCGATCCGGGCTGGATCGAATACAGCGACACATGGGCGTACGGGCTGCAATTCTTATTCTCCTGCGCTGCCAGCCACGTGCTAAGCAACACCGGCTTGTCGAACATCCCTGGATCGATCACCAACAGCAGCACTGCCCATCTTCCCAATCGCACTCGTACCAGTGGCGCCACGTGATACCACCACGTCACGCAACATCCGCCCCACTTGTTCGCCTGCACCGCCAGCGCATCATTTCCATACACTGCAAAGCTGAAAATCTTTTCGCAACAGTAGCGGTATTTCGTCGTGATGATCCAGCGCATCTTGTGCGCGCGTGCATAGCAGCCATCAATCACGTACTGAAACGGGATGCACGGCGACACTTGGAACGGTCCTCCCAGGCTGCACGTCTGCTTCGCGCAATAATCAAAAATCCTTTTCGCCTTCTGGTAGTTTGGGATGATCCGCCTGCACTGCCGGAAACAGCGCACTCTCCGATGATGATCAACCACATTGAAAACCGTCGGGTCAACCGATGCCACATTCAGCCGTTGAGTTTTCTCCGGCCTCTCCAACAAGGTGCGGTTCCGGTGAAATTCTTCTAACTCCCTGCGCGAGGGCTCCGCGGTCCTGTGAATCACTCCATCCCGCGTGCCAATTTGTGCCTTTACCGGCAACTTCTTCAGCAGCCCATCCTTGAGCAGCGCGGCCGACGCCCGTCTGGCTTTCCCACTCACGGCCAGTGTGAAAATCGCCTGCTTCTCGCTAAAAAGGTACTGCGTCTCTCCCTTGACCTTCCGTATCATAGCAAGCGTCAGGATCCCAGTCTCTTTCGTGGATGGCATCGCCCTACCCCCTACTCTTCACTATTGGATGCCCGTTCTATCCAGGATTTCCGCCTGTAAAGTATCCGGATAGCGGAGAGACGCGCCCCAGCGTCGTACATCGCTCAGGACCGCGAGATGCTGCACCGATGGTCTATGCGTCGGTACTGGCACGATCCGGTCTCAGTCGCTCCTCGGGTGTGCCCATGTCTCAGCCTCTGCCTCATCCTCCAGCCTCTCGTCAAGACTTTTCGAGTTGAGGGGGGTGGGGCCCTTTGGTGTATCCGGGACAGTCAGATCTTTCTGATAGAAGGTTGGAAGATAGTGTTGACGAGTTGCGATTAAGCCCCCGCGAGGGTGTCCTGCATCGCCCTCTCGATGTCCCCCCATAATATGGGAGTGCTCATATCTGCTCTAATTCAGATGAACAGTAGAGGTTGCGTTCTGTTGGACAAAGCTCGCGCAGCACATCATATTGCGTCGAGAGGGTTGGCGTCTGGTTGCCGAACTCCAAGGGGATCTCCCCGGCCTGTTAGAGTGGACACGGAATTGTATAACCAATGGTCCCGGGAGGAGTCTCATATCGCACCGTACCATACCGCCGAGGTCGAGAAAGAGGGGTTGATTTTCCCACAGGAGGCCCGCGTCCTGCTTGCACCCAAGTAGCAAAGGAGCCACCGCGTCGTCACGGTCACACGGCGGTTGTACGTTGGTGCAGCGCGCGCGGGGGAAGCAGGCAAATACCGCGTTGCTTGAGAGCCGCGGCTCGAGTTGGTGCCGGCGCAATAGGGTGCAATATGCTCTGGTCTGGAAAAATCAGGGAGGGTCGGGCGAGCGCGGCGGACGAATAATACTCTCGAACCCTGGCGTTATCCACAGCTCTGGAGGATATTGTGCCCCCCACCATCGCCTTCAAGCTGCACACGGAAGACCGACTGGCCCACATCGAGACTGCGCTCCGAGAGGCGTTGGTGAGCCTACCTGGGCTGCAGATCAACGCGCATGAAGTGGGCTTCGTTCCGGTCCTGAAACCCGACGTTTTCCACGGGATGATCACGCGAATCAACATCGATTTCTGGGAGCGCCGCGAGCGAACGAAAGAAGGTCCTCAGGAACTCACGGCGCGCTTCGCCAAAGCATTTCAGCGCGCCGCTGGAACGGACAGACAAGGGAAACGCGATGAGACCGCCGTACGACGTCGGGAAAATGCGCTGGGTTTCGGTCTGATCGCGCGTCCCCCCCCTCTGTGCCCGCCGGGTTTGGTCTGCCCAAATCGGACCCGAGGGAGTTGCGATTCGGGGTCGTTCACTTCGTCCCCTTGGAAGACGCTGACAAGTTAGTACCAGCGTCCTCGCTTCACCTCGTCGACCAAGAGGCGTTCCGTGCCCTGCAAAACGGAACGCCCGAGGAGATCAACGGACTCTTCAACGGGAGATCGCCTACTCTGGTCACATGTATGCGTGAGGCACGCAGATGACAAGAGGAGGGGCCATGTACCAGACTGACATGTATGAAGGGATGTTTGCAGAGACCGTCACGATGCACGGCGCTGGCGGGGACGTTATCAACGCCTACTTTGCCCGCCCCCTGGGCCCTGGCCGCTTTCCTGGCGTGGTGTTGATCCACCACCTGCCCGGCTGGGACGAGTGGTACCGCGAGGCCACGCGCAGGTTTGCACATCACGGGTATTCCGCGCTCTCTCCCAATCTTTACTTCCGCGACGGCCACGGCTCCCCTGAGGACGTCGCCGCGAAAGTGCGCGCAGCAGGCGGCGTGCCCGACGACCAGGTCGTGGGCGACGTTGGAGGAGCAATACGATTCCTGCGCTCGCTCCCCTACATCAACGGCAAAGTGGGTGTCTTCGGCACCTGTTCGGGTGGCCGACACGCGTTTCTCACGGCGTGTCGGGCGAAAGGCGTTGACGCGGTCGTGGACTGCTGGGGCGGTCGCGTAGTAATGTCTCATGAGGAACTCACGCCCAAACAGCCCGTGGCCCCAATCGACTACACCAGGGACCTCTCCTGCCCGCTCCTGGGCCTCTTTGGTGAGGAGGACAAGGGCCCCACGCCCGAACAGGTGATCCGCCATGAAGAGGAACTCAAGAAGTACGGCAAGACCTATGAGTTTCACATGTATCCCAATGCGGGCCATGGTTTCTTCTACTATGATCGGCCGGCCTATCGGCAGCAGCAGGCGGTGGACGGCTGGGGAAAGGTTTTCGCCTTCCTTCAGAAGCACCTCGGTTGACAGCGGAGAGGAGACCGACAATGTGCACCATGATCGTCAGGCAGGTGGACGTCGAGGGCAGAGGCAAGGGTGGGAGCGGGTGGTTCATCGTGCGCCAAGCCAACGTGTCCTATGACCACCCTTTCAGCCTCCCGCTGGAGCACGCTTTGAATATCGACTTTGTGAATGAGGCGCAGGGGCCGGGCGTGCGGGTCGCTGTAGAACTCACGGTGGAGTCGGCTCGCACCCTGGTTGAGACGATCCAGGCGGTGCTTAGGCGGGCCGAGGCGGGCGGATACTTGGAGGAGGGCCAGACTCATGCCTGACTTCAAGTTCCCCCCGGGCGACGGGCGAACCCGCATCCGCGGCGTCCCGCGCCCGTGCGGCTCGGACGTAACAAAACTGGGCAAGACTGAAGGGAGGTCTGAAGCGGAAATCTACACCCCGAACTCCAACGCGATCTCCCGCACGTCTTTGGGCACCCTGGCCATGCCAGACACTTGGTCCGCGACATAGTGTAGAGCGCCTGCGCGCTTCACCGGAACGTAGTTGGCCACCGGCTTCCGGGGGGGTGGAACCGTCTCTCGAGCTCGCAGCGGATCCACCATAACAAGCGGGACCAATGTCCCAGGACGAGCTGAAATTTTACCTGGGTAAGATCTGGCGCTCGCTCTTTCCCAATGGGAGGATCCCCAAAATGGCATGCATCATCTCATGCCAGTACTTGCCGTTCCGCACCGCGTCGGAGCCTATCTGTTTCATCGTTCGTCCTCCTGACTCGATTCACCAGGTACGAGCGCTCCACGGCGCCGCTTGCCGAGACCGTCTTGGGGGGCCTTCGACGGCAATGCGCCCGTTGACAAGGACGTACGCGTAGTCGGCGATACGGAGGGCCATGTTGCCGTTCTGCTCGACGAGCACGACCGTTGTCCCTTCATCACAGATGGCCCGGATCCGAGCGAAGATCTGCCGCTTCACGATCGGCGCCAGGCCCAGGCTCGGCTCGTCCGGCCATAAAAGAACTGCGGAATGGATAGCCATTGATCGTGCCTCGCACCTTCACGAGGCCCAGAGTCCCAAAGAACCCGACCGATTCTGGCCACACTATGTATGTCCACGCTCCTTTACTGCGGTCCTTTTCTAGGGCAGCGGTGAATCACGCGCTTAATTTCATAACCCCCCCTACTCCACTCTTTGCCGACAAGGCTGCCGGTTCGTTCCAAATCAGGGGTGATGTGTTAGAGTTCCTGTAAAAGTTGACGGCCTGGGCTACCCTACTGGTGTCGGCAAACACCAGCTCCCCGAGGGGAGCAGAAGAGGAGCCCAGACCATGCCTAGGATAGCACCGAGCCAGCAGATCCGGGAAGAGATCCACCGCCTGCTCCAGAACGGCGTGCCGGAGGGCCAGGACGTGACGGGAGTGCTGCTGCGGTTGGGGGCCCAGCGGTTGGCGCAGGAACTGCTCGAGGAAGAAGCCACGGACTTCCTCGGGCGGGACCGCTACGTCCGCCACCGCAGCCCCGACCCCCATCGCGGCTACCGGAACGGCTACGAGCCGGGGCGGGTGCGGACGGCCGAAGGGGAAATTCCGCTGCAGGTTCCCCAGGTGCGGCAGACGCCGGCCCCCTACCAGTCCCGCCTCCTCAGCTTCCTCCGCGGCCATACGGACGTCCTGGAACGGTTGGTGGCCGAGATGTACGCCCGCGGCTTGTCGACCCGGGATATCGCGGACACCTTCCGAGACGTCACCGGGGCGTGCCTGGTGAGTGCCAGCGGGGTGAGTACGCTCACCGATCGGCTCTGGGAAGACTACGAGGCGTTCACCCAGCGCGACTTGTCCGGCTTTGCGGTGGAGTACCTATTCTTGGATGCGATCTACGAGTCGCTCCGGCCTCAGGGCGGCGGCCAGGAGGGCCTCGTGTGCGCCTGGGGTATCCTCGCGGACGGCCAGAAAGTGTTGCTGCACCTGACGCTGGGCAATAAGGAAAGCCACGACTGCTGGCTCGGGAGGCTCCGGGACATGGTCCGCCGCGGCCTGCGCTCGCCGGTGAGCATCACCAGCGATGGAGCGCCAGGCTTGCTGCGGGCTATTCGGGAGACCTGGCCCCACAGTCTGCGGATCCGCTGCTGGGTCCATCGGATGCGAAATGTCTTGGATAAAGTGCCTGATGCGGCGCGAGCTGAGGTGAAGGCCCACTTGGTGGCACTCCGCGATGCGCCGACCCTCGAGGTGGGGCGGCAGACCGCGACGGCGGTCCTGGCGCGCTTCGAGCGGGCCTTTCCGACGGCCATGGCCTCGCTGCGCGACGATCTCGAGGCAAGCTTGGCGCACCTGCGGCTCCCGATCGCGCATCGGAAGTGTGTGCGGAGTACGAACCTCATCGAGCGGAGCTTCGAGGAAGAACGCCGGCGCACCAAGGTCATCCCGCGCTTCTTCGATGAACGGAGCTGTCTGAAGCTGGTGTACGCGACCCTGGTGCGCGCGAGCCGCCGGTGGCAGCGGATTCGGATCACGGATGCCGAGCGGGCACACTTGAGGCGCCTCCGGCAGCAACTCGCGATCCCCGTTCAGCAGACCACACCCGCACGACGAAAGGAGGGCAAGCGTTCAAAGGAGGCCATTGCAGCATGACCCAGGTCGGCACATTTTTACAGGAGATCTGACACTTGACCCAAATCAGGTTTGCGTAACTAATCGGTTTTAGTAGAGCACAGTAGGCAATCGTCGCGCTACAAGGGTGGCATCAGCCCAGACGTCCCATGAATGTATCTCAACTGAACTAGTCCGACCCACTGCTGGGTACATAGATAGTAGTGCCCAGCGGGGAGTTGTGGGTACGCTGAAGACGATAGGAGGTACATATGCGCATACCAATGATCCTTGTACTTGCCGTCATTCTGATCCCGGCCCTTGGGCTCGCCGGGGTCGGTCAATCCCAGGCTCAAACTCTGCAAGTTTCGCCGGTCCCGATCTGGGGGCTTGTTTTGGGGACGATCATCGTCGCCGGGCTCCTCTACCTAGTAGTGCACAGCCCGGATGGTGGCTACTATCGGTATCCTTACTATGGCGAATACTACCACCATTACTACCGCCCGCAATACCGACCGTACACAGGCTTCTATCCCGCGTCCGCACCGGTCATCATAGTCGCACCGACGATTGTCGGGGTCGTGCTTGGGGTCGTCGTCGTCAACCATCTCGAATACGTTCTGACACGTGACGCATACGGACATCTATATCGCTATCCTTACTACGGCCCCTACCGCCAGGTCTACTATCGGCCGACGTATCGACCGTACACGCGAACCTTCCAGGATGCACCGGTGCGGGAGGGTGATCGCCACTGGGACACTGACAAGAGAAATCTTGCACCGGTCTACCAGCGGCCGCAGCGGCAGCCAACCCCAGCCTACCAGCAGCCCCAGGGGCACCCCAATCCAGGCCAAAATGGTGATCGGGGCAACTCGGGAGGATCCCGCCACCCCCAGGAGAAGTGCGGACACCCCCAGGAACAGCCCTGCTCCAACAACACACAGCATCAGTAAGATTCAGCATTCTGGAGGTCAATCGTGATGCTAGTAACCAAGCGGCGTGGTTCTAGACTCCTCTGCCTATCACAAGGTGCATCGCTTCCTGATTTGAAACGAGCCTTGCGGTCGCTCCGGGCTTAGGATCAGAATCGTGCTGAGGAAGCGGCCGTGGGGCGAGGCCGCGCGACCGAGCGCATCAGGAAATCAAAGATGAAGAAGACCTCTCACTAGGAACCAGACCGAGATTCCGCGTGCGCGCCACAGGCGGTAGGATCGGCTCCCCGCATGTGCCCCCCTACGCTACGACGCGTGGCTCTGGTGTGGCCGTGGGACCGGAAAACATGCGCCAGAGACGGTAAGGCCCATGATCCGGCTGATGAGGCCCCATGCTGGCTTCGCATGAAGGAGAGTTTCGGAAACGCTGATGCCGGGGGGGATTTCGTCATTGGCGCACTGGCCCATGGTGGCCGGGGTGGTCACGCAGGGGGAGCCGACGAGTCGGGGGCCCCCGTCTTCGCTTCCCCCGCAGGACGCGCCCACCGTTCCGCCGAACCGTCGGCCATGGCCCGGTTCTTCAACGCCATCGTTAGCGACGGGCGGCTCAACGTTGCCGGCCCTGCGGGACCCCACGACGGGTCAGGTTCTTCCACGAACCTGATGTCGATGGCGCCGTTTCCGGTTCAGTTCGCAAGATCGCGACCAAGGGTGAACCTTAACCGCGCGATTCAGGATTCGCACAACAGCCCGACCTCGCTCCCGCGCCTGGTCGACGAGACCCTGATGGACGCGGTGCGCGCACACTGGGAGCAAGGTCGCACCGTGACAGCGATGCTGTCCGGAGATAACGGAAAGCAGATCTGGAAAGAGATACTCAAGGTTAGAAGGCAGGATCTGCAACGTCGGGGGCGGGAGATGGAACGAGACTGAAATGGGCAGACAGGTAGCGGTCGTGCTTTACGTGGTGGCGATGGCAGCCGTCATAGTCGGTGTAGATTTCGTGTTCTTCAGGAATCGACTCTGGGAACGGCTGACGGTGAATATTGGCATTGTCTTGGTGTTCGCAGCTTTCTACTTGAGATTCCTTAGGCGTCCATGAACAAGGCGCGATAGCGCCCTTTCGCTGCGATTGTGCAGACGCACTTCGCACTCGCTAACAGACGAGCGATCTACGCTAACGTCCTCTGCCCGGCATGGGGTCCTGGATGCCTCGCAAATACATCGATCGTAGCGAGAAGAATGGCTGCGACGAACAGATGACGAGATTTCAGTTGCAAGGCTCCGGTTTTGGCTGCTGTTTAGCGCTCCCACCCTCACGCCGCCACATGGAAGCGCGGCCGTCGTTGCGGAGGCGCAGCCCCAACATGCGCGCCAGCGCCGCCTCGCACCCTCATGCGCCTCGCATGGCACGCAATTCCTCATTGCTGGGGCGCATAGACGACGCGGCGGCGAACCGCCATCATGACCAGGGATGGATTATGGGAGTCGCGCATACGAACCGTCTCGTTCGTACGCCTGAGGCACACTAAGGCCGCCACTGTCCCGAATCCAGGAGCTTCAGGACGCCACACGGGCCCTGACCCGGGCGCTCAGTCAGCAAATCGAACAGGATGCCAAAAAGGTCGCCACCCAACCTGAAAGCGACGGATGAGGACCAGCGCCCTATGGTGGGTGGCGGAGGCCACGCGACCATCTCCCACACCGTCGAGGCGCAGCTGCTGGCGATGCACGTCGGGAACTGTACCAGAGGACTCGAAAGGAAGAAGCGCGTGGGGCGACGGAGAACTAACGTTGCGGTGCAAATGATACCGGCTATAGCGGCTGCGGTGGAGGCGTTAGAGATGAGTTCGCGGCAGGCGCAGAGTAAAATGCCCATCGCGGAAGTCGTCAGCATGATCGACCTTGTCAAATACCAGGAAGGAGCCGTTGTCAGCCGGACGCTTGTGAACTGCTCGACGGGAACGGTCACGCTGTTCGCTTTCGATGAGGACCAAGGCCTAAGTGAGCATACAGTTCCGTTCGACGCACTTGTACATCTACTCGAGGGCGAAGCGGAGATTACGGTCTCTGGCACTCCGCTCCGGGCGACGGCAGGCGACGCGGTTCTCATGCCAGCACATCAACCTCACTCGTTGAAGGCCCTCAGCGCATTCAAGATGTTGCTGACGATGATCCGGTCATGAGCAATGCGGACCGAGCTTTTGTCAAATGGTGTGGAAATTCTCAAGCGGCGGCCCCTCGCTTCGATGCCTTCGTGACTTCAATCCCGTTCACGAACTGAATTCCATCCAGCACCTTGGCCACCAAATGCGACGCATCGAGTCGCCGCCAGCGGTGGCCCGCACGCTGGACTAATTGGAACACCAAGTACAGCCCCGCCCGCGCTGTCTGCATGCGGCGGGTGGCTCGAGTTCGCAACCGCACCTGGGCGAAGATCGACTCAATCGGATTGGACGTGCGCAAACTCTTCCAGTGGTCCCGCGGGAAGTCGTAGTAGGCGAGCAGCTCATGCTGA